>JAFZVY010000158.1 GCA_017617575.1 Bacteroidaceae bacterium
AATGTATGACGGCTACCATTTCCATCCAAGAGGATGCGGAATGTATAATCCGTTCAGCGTACTCAATACGTTCAAGAAGAAGGACTTTGGCAGCTATTGGTTTGAGACTGGTACGCCTACCTATCTCGTGGAACTCCTCCAGCGTGATGAGTACAACCTCAACGATATGGAACATGCAAAGGTGGATGCCGATACGCTCAATAGCATAGATTCTACATCCAAAGACCCTATTCCTGTCATCTATCAGAGTGGCTATCTCACAATCAAGGGCTACGACCAAAGATTCAAGGAATATATGCTGGGCTTCCCAAATGAGGAGGTGGAAGTAGGATTCACCAAGTTCCTCCTTCCTTGGTACATCTCCAAGGACAAAAGTAGGTCTGCATTTGACTTGGCTAAGTTTGTCACGGACTTGGAGGCAGGAAATACAGAGCAGTTCGTCAAGCGTCTCAAGGCACTCTTTGCCGACACGCCTTATTTGTTGATTAAGGACTTGGAGAACCATTACCAGAACATCATTTGGGTTGTCTGCAAGCTTGCAGGTATGTACGTTCGTGCGGAATACATGACGAGCGAGGGACGCATAGACCTTGTGCTCCAGACTCCTAAGTTCTGCTATGTGATGGAGTTCAAGCTTGACGGAACGGCAGAGGAAGCCCTTGCCCAGATAGAGGACAAGCATTACACTCTTCCATTTGAGATGAACGGTCAGAAGATTATCCGCATAGGTATGAACTTCAGCAAGGAAACGAAGAATATAGATAGCGTACTTATAGGATAGGCTGTTGGTAAAAGCGTGTTGATTGAGGTTGTTTGCAGAATGAGGATGGCTTGGAAGAGTGCAAAATCCATATTTTTTACGATTGCACAAGAAAAATATAGTTCATACCTTTGCAGCCGATTTCAAATAATAGTAATAACTCTCGATTAATTATGCTTACAAATTTATTGTTGGCCACTCTCATAAGTACAAGTGGAAACGAGGTGATTCAGAACGCAGACACTACTACACGCAGTTATGAACTTGAGGACGTCGTTGTCCAAGATTTCAAGACTAACAAAAAAGACCTTGTCCCTATTTCGCGTACAGCTATGTCCTTTCGCCAGCTTGCTAACCAGCAGATAACTGGCTTGAGGGAATTGACGGCTGTCGTTCCTAATTTCTATATGCCTGACTATGGTTCACGTGCAAGTTGCCCTGTCTATGTGAGAGGCGTCGGCAACAAGTCGGACGGTACAGGTGTAGCTTTCTACATCGATGGTGTACCTTACTATGAGCCATTGTCATTCGACTCCGACCTTGGTGACGTGGCATCCGTTGAGGTGTTGCGCGGTCCTCAGGGAACTCTCTATGGACGTAATGCCATTGGCGGTATCATCAATATTAATACTCATAATCCGTTGGAATATCAGAATACTCGTGTGCGCGTCGGTTACGGACGTTATAACGATGTGCGTACACAGGTATCTAACTATACAAAAGTATCTGACAAGTTTGGCTTTACTTTTGGTGCCCTCTATCATCATAATGATGGTTCTTTCCATAACGCCTACCTTAATGAGAAGGTTGATAAAATGGACGAGACAGAGGAACGTATCGGTCTCTACTGGCAGCCAGCTGCTGAGTGGTTGGTTCGTCTTACGAGCAACTTCAAGTATAGCGACCAAGGGGGCTATCCTTATGCTCCCGTTAACGAGGAGACAAACAAGCTTCAGGACATCAGCTATAATCGTGCAAGCACGTTCCGTCGCCTTGTGACAACAAACGGCTTGGGCGTTCGCTATACAGGTGAGAACATAAGCTTCAATAGCCAGACTTCTTTCCAGTATATCAATTCGCATCAGGCTATTGACCAAGACTTCACTACGGTCGATAAGTCATTTGTTGTGAACGACCGTAACCAGAACATGGTTTCGGAGGAGTTGACTCTCAAGTCAAATAATGACAACCGTTACCAGTGGGTAGTAGGTATGTTCGGTATGATGGAGCATGTCAATCGTTCGGTTGACAACAACTCATACACATCAGGAACAGACAGCCATACTGACTATTGCGTTCCTACAAGCTCGCTTGCCGTTTATCACCAGAGTTCTTATAACATCTGGAATGGATTGTCTGCTACGGCAGGTATTCGTTTCGACTATGAACATGCCAAGACGAAGTATGATAACGACAAGATTACATTTGCCACAGGCAAGGTGGCTCACGTTACGGACTTCGAGAGCTCAAAGGACTTCAAGCAGGTCACTCCTAAGTTCACGCTTCAGTATCGCACAACAGCCGATAACCTTTTCTATGGTTCCGTGACACGTGGCTACAAGCCGGGAGGATTCAACAAGTCCTTCGTTTCGGACAACGAGCGTTCCTATGAACCAGAGTATAGCTGGAACTATGAGGTGGGTGCACGTGTCAATATGCTTGACAACAAGCTTACCGTAAGTGCCGACTTCTTCTATATAGACTGGCGTGAGATGCAGATTACATCTACCGTAACGGGTGTGGGTAACATCACAACGAATGCTGGTCATACGGATAGCAAGGGTGCAGAACTCGTGGTTACGGCTCGTCCTGTCAAGGGATTGCAGCTGAACATGAACTACGGCTACACATACGCTCGCTTCCTCTCTTACAAGAAGAGCGAGACGGTTGATTATACAGGAAACAGATTGCCAATGGTGCCAAACCATACCTTTGGAATTAACGCCAATTATACTATCTACCCAACTGGATGGGTTGACAAGATGATGTTTAATGTAGGCGCAAAGGGACTGGGTCGCATCTATTGGGCAGAGGATAATGTCGTAAGCCAGGATTTCTATGCCTTGCTTAATGCCAAGGTGGCTGTCACAAAGGGTATGGTCACTTGGGAGTTGTGGGGCAAGAACCCTACGAATACCGACTACATGGCATACGGCTTCAAGTCATCAACAGGCAACTATGCTCAGGCTGGCAAGCCTTTGATGTTCGGTACAACAATAGAGTTGAATTTTTAATAAACTATAAAACCATATATGGCGACAACAACAAGTATTGACAATGTGAGGAAAATAAATCTTGCTACTTTTTTCTGTCTCTACATTGCTCAATTCATACCTTCCACGTTTATATCAACAGCTATGCAGGTGACCATGCGTCAGGCTAACTACGGTTTGGCTACAATCGGTCTTTTGCATCTCATACATATTCCGTGGATTGTTAAGTTCTTGTGGTCGCCAATGGTTGACCGCTATTGCGCACGTATTTCCAATTATCGTCGCTTCATACTTTGTATGGAGAGTCTCTATGCCCTGTCAATAATCAGCATAGGCTTTCTGGATATATCCAAGGACTTGTATTTCATCTTTGTCCTTATATTCATATCCATGATAACGTCTGCCACTCAGGATATTGCCACGGACGGATTGGCTGTACGTGCTTTTGGCAAGGGCGACCATAGTGCCGTGAACAGCATGCAGTCGATGGGTAGATATGCAGGTGCCTTCCTTGGTAGCGGTATCTTCATCGTGATGCTTGAGCAGTTTGGCTGGAACGTTGTCTTCCCTTTGCTTGGATTGGTTGCCTTGCTAATGGTGTTTCCTTTGCAAGTGAACAAGAAGATTCACATAGAGGAGCGTTCGCATAAGAACAGAGCCAAGCTTATGGACTTTATATGGTTCTTCTCGCGCAAGGACATCATTCCTCACGTCATCTTCCTCCTTCTCTACTTTATGGGAATAATAGGAATCATAGCCAACATCCGTCCTTACATGGTTGACCTTGGCTACGACATGAAGGAGATAGGCGTATGGTTTGGCATGGTGGGAACTGCTACTTCGTTCTTCATGGCTTGGGTGGGACATATCCTCATCAAGCGTATCGGTATGTATAAGGCTCGCCTTATTGTTGCCGTCATGATTGTCCTTGCCCCTCTCTACTTCCTGTTGCTCACTTTCACATCTCCATACCTTCCTTTGCTCGTTGGTGGATTGCTGCTCGTAAAGACGTGTCATGCCTTTGCTTCAATCGTGGTTTATACCACGGCCATGGATTGTGTACGTGAGGGACGTGAAGGAACAGATTTCACGGTTCAGGTGGTTATTGTACACTTCAGTTCTACGCTTATCTCTCTTATCTCAGGTGGAGTGGGCGAATGGCTTGACTATAGAGGACTGTACGTAATCGAGCTTTCAATAGCCATCATAAGTCTCTTGTATGTCATTTGCGTGTTCAAGCCAAATAGGGTAATAGCAAAATGGTGAAACGTATATTCATAACTGCTCCGGAAGCATACCAGCCACGTTTCGTGGATGCTTTCCGTCGTAGTGGCTCTCAAGGCATAAACCCTGTGTTTATGCCTTTTATCTGTACAATACCTATGCTCGATTCTGCGGAGTTGCAAGAGTTTGTGGATGGGTATTCGTCTTACGACTATGTCATTTGTTCAAGTCGTATGGCTGTAAGTGTGTTGGCAAAGTCTGGTATCGTGTTTTCCACAACAGACAAAAGGATAATAGCCATAGGCAAGGACCAGGAAGCCGTCAGGAGTATGCTTCATGTAGAACCTGCCATGCAGGATGCCGAGCCAAGTATGATGGGTATTGTTGAGGCTCTCAAGCATGTGGAATGTATATCATCAAAGAAGATAGCCGTCTTGTTGCCTACCTTCGTGGGATTGCCAGTTCCTTCCACCATTACCAACTTTATGGAAGCTCTTGCCGAACTGAAAGCGTGCGTCACTCCTGTATATTGTTATCGTACTTCCGCCTTGTGTGAGGACGATTATCCAAAGGTTCTTGACATGCTTTCTAAAGAAAAAATAAACGCCATCGCCCTTACGAGTGGGGGCGAGGCGTTTGTTCTTGCATGTCTCCTTCGTTATGCCGAGGCACAAGGCAAGAGTATTGATGTTCCTATATATTCATTTGGCCCTTATACTACCAAATGTGCATGTGAGGCTGGGCTTACCATAAGTGGTACTTCCCCGCATTTCCATAGTTTTGATGATTACGTACAGTTCCTTATGGAAATGTTGTAAGCCTATTTCGTCAAGTTTAGCTTGTCGAATGTCTTTGCACCCTTGGCATAGTATTGCCAGATGATGCTGATGTCGTAGCGTTCAGGAACGTGTCCCGTCTTGCGCTTCTGGAGGAGAGCCTTGCGGATTGGCTTGTAGGTACTCTTCATCTTGTAGAAAGAACGACGTGCCTTGAAGACTGCCTTGAAGTTTCCAAGGTCAAACTTGGCAAGGAACTGTAATGCGGCTACGTAGTCGAGGATGGCGCGTACGAACATCACGTTGTGCAGTTCCTCCTGTGGCAGGTTCTTGTAGAGCATGAGGAGGTTGTTGCGGAAGTTGAGGAACGTCTTGCGTGGATTGCCTTGGTTGAGAGTAGCTCCTCCAAGGTGGTAGGCGGTACTCTGTGGAATGCACACGATGTCCTTACCCATTGTACGGAGTCGCCAGCACAGGTCTATCTCTTCCATGTGCGCAAAGAAACGCTCGTCAAGTCCTCCGCTCTCTCTCCAGTCGCTTGCCCTCACGAGTAAGGCAGCACCTGTTGCCCAGAGTACGGAGCAGACATCGTCATATTGCCCTTTGTCTTCCTCCACAGTTCCAAGTATTCTTCCCCTACAGAAAGGATAGCCGTATTGATCTAGGAAACCACCTGATGCTCCTGCATACTCAAAGTATTCCATTTTCTCTCCTTCTGCGGTAGCAGGTGTATTGTTACTGTCCGAATGGTTGCCTCCTTCGTAACTTTCGAGAACCTTCAGGTCAAGTAGCTTTGGCTGGCATGCTGCACATTCTGGATGTGCATCCATGTAATCAGTCAAGACCTTGTCCCAGTCCTTCTGTGTTATGCGTACGTCAGAATTGAGAAGCACGTAATATTCATATTCTGGAAGTTGTGCAAGAGCCTTGTTGTAGCCTCCTGCAAAACCATAGTTGTCGTCAAGTATGATGGTGCGGACGGATGGGAAATCCGTCTTGAGCATCTCGATGGAGTCATCTGTTGAAGCGTTGTCTGCCACGATGACGTCACCATAACTGTTTTCTATTACCGAAGGAAGGTACTTGCGCATCATGGCAGAACCGTTCCAGTTGAGTATGACGATGGCTACTTTGTGCATAGGGCGTCTCCTTCCTTGTTGAAGTCACCAAGGGTGACGGTAATAATCTTGTTGTCCAGTTCTGGATTGTTAGGAATCTCCACCTTCACGTAGTTGTCCGTAAAGCCATGCATAGGCTTTGACTTAGGGGCATGCTCAAAGAGGACTGGACGTACCTGTCCTATCTGTGAAGTATAGAACTCCTTCAACTTCTCCTCGGAAAGTGCAAGGAGTCTTTGGCTACGTTCCTTCTTGACTTGCGGAGTCACCACGTAAGGTATTTCGAGAGCCTTTGTTCCCGGACGCTCAGAGTAGGAGAATACGTGAAGCTGGGAAATAGGAAGACTCTTTATGAAGTTGTAGGCATCCTCGAAGTATTCGGGTGTCTCGCCACGTGTACCCACGATAACGTCAACTCCTATGAAGCAATGTGGCATGAGCGACTTGATAAGCTCTATCTTGTGACGGAAAAGAGCCGTGTCGTACTTGCGCTTCATGAGTTTGAGTACATCGTCCGAACCTGACTGGAGAGGAATGTGGAAATGTGGCATGAATTTCTTTGATGTGGCGCAATACTCGATTATCTCGTCCGTGAGGAGGTTTGGCTCGATACTTGAAATGCGGTAACGCTCTATTCCCTCCACGTTGTCGAGTGCCTTGACGAGGTCAAAGAATGTCTCACCTGTGGTATGGCCGAAGTCGCCTATGTTTACGCCTGTGATGACAATCTCCTTGCCTCCGTCGGCAGCCACTTGTTCTGCCTGTTTCACGAGTGATTCTATGCTTCCGTTGCGTGAACGTCCACGTGCAATAGGGATGGTGCAATACGTGCAATAGTAGTTGCATCCATCCTGTACCTTGAGGAAATAACGTGTGCGGTCTCCTCGTGAGCAGGAAGGGGCAAAGTTAAGTATCTCTGCCGTGCGAACGGTATGTACACCAGTCATCTTGTCCATAATCATCGGGATGATGTTGCCCTTCTCGTTTGAACCGAGTACGAGGTCAACACCCGGAGTCTCGATTATCTCCTGTGGCTTGAGCTGAGCGTAGCATCCAGTCACGACAACAAATGCGCCCGGGTTCTGCTTCACGAGTTTGTGAATAGCCTGACGACACTTGTGGTCGGCAACCTCCGTCACGGAACAGGTGTTGACGATACAGATGTCTGCCGTCTCACCTTTCTGTGCCTTCGTCACTCCGTATCGTTGCAACTCCTGTGCAACGGTGGATGTCTCGGCAAAGTTCAGTTTGCATCCGAGCGTGAAGTATGCAGCCTTTTTCCCTTGTAGTATGCTTGAGTCAATCATCTTTTTCTTAAATTTGCCGCAAAGATACGAAAGTATTTTAAGATATTTGAACTAACTATCTGAAAACTGAACAAAGAGAAGTAAATGAGTAATCCCAAAGTACGGAAGAAGTAGTTTCTGCCGTGGCAAACTTCTGAAAATGTCCTTCGTCGATTAACAAACGGGCAACCTTGTTTTCTTGAACCAACAAATAAAGGATGCGCATCGTCATCACGACGGTGCGCATCTGTATAAAAAACGGTAATATAAAGGCACTTGATGCCTATCACGCCTGAGGATAGGACATTGTGACGTTTCGTGCCTTTATTCCTAATGTGTTTGCATCTCTATGTAAAGTATGCTACCAGTTTGGTGTCTCATACTTACTTCTGAGTATGGAAATATTACCGCCCGAATTGGTTTGGACTATTGTCTTGCTATCAGAAATGGGTGTGTCAATCATAAGCTCTATTGTGCTTGTGTCTGCACTATGCCTTAGGTAATAGTTTATGCATAAGCAAATTGAGCCATTAGAATGAATGTCGTTGTAAGTATTTCGTTTAGTCTCTGCATCTCCTTTTAATTAGTAATGCAAAGTTAGGCGTATGTTCATTTTATGTCAATACCCAAAAGGGGGTATTTTGTAGCACAATTAAGTCTCCCTAAATTCGGAACAACAATCGTTTTTCGTTCTTTCTGCCTTCGTCGTGCCTCCGTTCTAACTCCGCTCTTCCTTCGTAGTATGTCCATCGAATCTCCATCGAATGTCCATCGAATCTCCATCGTTTCGATGGACATTCGATGAAGATAATATGGAGATATGATGAGGACAATAAGGAGGCATTAAGGAGGATTAACGATGGCAGAGCGTACACACAACGTATCCATGACATTTGGAAAACGATGTCTAAAGGGTAGCGAAAGCAAGTAAATATAAAGGATTATTGCCACGTTCCGCTATTTTCTTGTGTTTTTTCTACTCTTTTGTTTTACTTGGCTTAATACTTTCAATAGCTATGTGAAAAATTGCCCTTGTCTATTTCTGTGTAAATTTTTACCCAAAAGTAGGATATTTTCTTACTGTTTTACCAATTTTGCAAGCAAAAAGGACTTTTATTGTAAAAAAGTTCGATTATTCTTTTGTGTTTTAGAAATAATCCATACCTTTGCAATGTGTTTTCATAAAGAAAATAGTTAAGGGTAATAAATATAGATAAAAAGGCAATTTGAAAAAGTCGAGTCCGTGAGGATTCGACTTTTTTTTCTTGTTTTTATTTTGCTTGCCTGAATTTTTCGTTCAAATTCCGTTGCTCATTCGTTATGCTTTTTTTGTGTCTCTACTATTTCTCTGCTAATTCTCTACTATTTCTCCGCTATAATAGTAGAGCCATAGTGGTGTCACATTGGAGTCACTTCGGTGTCATAGCGAAGGCAT
>JAFZVY010000159.1 GCA_017617575.1 Bacteroidaceae bacterium
CCAGCAGAGTGCATAATGCACATGTCAAGCCACTTTATTATGTCTTTAGCATAGGACATTTTAATGTATTTCACACCATCTCCGCTATCTTTTGATGCGTCTTTACCATCAAGTGTCAAATAAATAAGGTCATATATGTCTTTTTGAGAATAGACTCAAAAAACATTTTCACATTTCCACCCTTTGGAGAAGTATAACACACACAATTTATGCTTTATAAAATAATAGGGAAAATAGAGTATAAATTGGTAGCTACAAACTTAAAACAATAGGGTGTAAAAACTGTTATTTAATAGGGTTAATATTTTGTTGAATCTTCGTACTAAAACGTACGAAGAAACAACAAAACAAATCTCATCATGTAATGAAACAACATAACTTGGGATGATATATTAGTCAAACATTACAAGACTAAAATCTAATGCGTTTCTATATAAAATGGATGACAAATAATCATCCCAAGTTATCACATTTCGTTACAATCTATATCATTACCATCCTGGATTCTGCTTGAGGTTTGAATTCATATCAATCTCACGCTGTGGGAATGGAAGAAGTTCGTGCTTGCCCTTCTTGAATCCAACTTCAAATCCTGCATCCTTTGCTGCATGAGAAGATACTGTATAGAATCGACTGTTAGCCTCATTTCCATTTTCCCAAGTAACCTTTTCATCATTAGACTTTGGAGCACGGAACAACTTATCAAACACATGAGGTACGTCTGTTCCTGACTTCTCTATGTGAGCGATACCTGTAGCATCGTTCCAACGAATGATATCGAAGAAACGACATCCTTCAGTCCAAAGCTCAAACATCTTCTCCTTCTTGAGGACATCCATATCAACTGTTGCGCTAATAGTCTTAGAACCTGCACGCTCCTGAATCTTGTTGATATAAATCTTTGCCTCAGCTGCATCGCCAGTCTGGAGACATGCCTCTGCATAGTTGAGGAGAACCTCTGCATAACGCATTACAATGTAGTTGTTAAGACGGATGTTATCACCATAAATCTTACCATCAGTATCAGCTGCCTTCATAAGCTGCTTCATCTGGAGATAGAAAGAATTACCATAAAGTCCCTGTGTAAGGTCGGAAATACCAATAAGATGAGAAGTCTTGAGGACATCCAATGGAATATCGTTGTAATCCAAAGATACTTGATATTCTTTCTTACCATCTTTTTTTTCTACTTCCTTTGTCTTGAAGTAAGACTTATAAGAATTAACCTCATCTACACTGATACCCTGTTTCTTTAATGACTCAACCAAAGCACTAGTAGCTTCAGCCTCTGTTGGCTTTGACTCAGACATAGGAACATAATCCATAGTGTAAACTGCATCATCAATATGGATAAGAGATGCATCGAAACGAGCAGAATGACCATCGTTAGCAAGGAACTCATCTGCAAACCACTGTGGAACACCAAGACCACCCCAGCCATCAATACCGCAATATATGCGAGCAGGATTAGCCTTGAAGTTACCAGCACGCCAGTTCCAAGCATTTGATTCCATCCATGAAGAACGCTGAATCATACCGCCCCATGCACCAACACCTGTAGCACGTTCAAAGTCAATTTCGAATACCTTTTCCTCGTTGCAGTCACCTTCGATATGGAAGTTATCCACAAAACGGTCACCAGGAACAAGGTCGTACTTTTCAGAATCAATTACCTTCTTAAGTGCTGTCTTTGCCTTCTCATAATCCTTTGCAAAGAGGTAAGCCTTACCAGCAAGAGCATTAGCAAATCCCTTTGTGACAATTACAGAACCATTCTTATCAGTTTTTGACTCACGCTCTGTCAAGTCTGCAAGAGCAGCCTCGCACTCAGCAGCAACCCACTGGAAATACTGCTGTTGAGTCATTTCTGCATTTGTTGGACGATCATCAACTGTAATAGGAGCTGTTATGAATGGAGGATTACCCCAAAGCAAAGCAAGCATGAAATAATCGTAAGCACGAAGAACACGTGCTTCTGCAACGGCTCTCTTCTGATATGCAGTTGTATTTTCCGTGAAATTACAAATAACAAGGTTGCAATGGAAGACAGATGCATAAAGACCATTGTACAACATCCTAACAGCCTCTGCATTTGAGTCGTAACGGAACTCATTGAGCATTCCTGCAAACTCATGGTCACCATAGTTACCACTTGCATAGAAGACATCATCACCACACATATTAGTCACAATCTTATATGGTGTGTAGATACCAGGACCTCCAAGGTCTGGCTGACGTCCCATTACATTGCACATGAAACTCTCGTATGCAGCAGCGAGAGCCTGATCGGCATCCTCGTCTGTATTATAGAATTCACTTATGTCTGTTGCTCCCTTCTGTACTACATCAAGCTGATCTTCGCAAGATGTCAATGCCAAAGAACCTGCAGTTGCAGCAACAGCAATCATTGTATATAATATCTTTTTCATATTCTATTAAATTTATTCGTTTAGAAAGTGAGACTTGCACCAAGCACAACCTTCTTTGATGTTGGATAAGTACCATTATCAAATCCACGACCAAAAGTACTGTTCATAGAAGCAGTTTCTGGGTCTGCACCTGGGTAGCTTGTGATAGTGAAATAGTCATCAAGTGAAGCAAACACACGAAGGTTGTTTACAAATGCCTTCTTTGTCAACTGCACTGGGAATGTGTAACCAAGCTGAATCTGCTTGAACTTGAAGTATGAGCCATTGAATATAGCTGCACTTGAGCTATAGAAAATCCAATCTGTAGCTACTGCCTTCATATTAGGGTACTTAGCATCATCACCTGGTTGACGCCAAGAATCCTTCCAGTATGTATCAATACAGTTAAGCTTGCTACGGTCAGCAGAAACCATAAGGTTGTAAATCTTATTGCCAGCAGCACCAGTACCGAACAAAGTGAAGTCAAATCCCTTCCACTCAAGGTTGATTGTGATACCGTATGTGAATGTTGGCAATGGACAACCAATATTTTGTCTGTCATCTTCTGTTGGAGCATTTGTGATGCTACCATCCTTTGCATGGTAGAGTGGTTTACCAGTCTGACTATCTACACCTGCATACTTGTAACCATAGAAATACCAAAGTGGTTGGTCTGCCTCAAAAGCAGAAACAAGTTTGCTGTTGAATCCATCAATACCAGTCTTTGTAATACGCTCACCAGCAGATGCAACCTCAAGCACCTCATTGTGGAGGAAAGAGAAATTAGTATTTACACTATACTTAAGTTCACCAATACGGTCTCTCCATCCAAGTTCAAATTCAAAGCCTCGGTTGACAATCTTACCAGCATTACCCCATCCACTTACATAACCAGTCTCAGCAAGTCTTGGAACTTCCAAAATCAAGTCTTTTGTTGTCTTATTGAAATAGTCAAAGCCAAAAGTGAGTCGGTTGCTAAGGAAACGAGCATCAATACCTAAGTCTATCTGCTCAAAAGTTTCCCACTGCAAGTTTTCGTTTGCAAGCTGATTAGGCTTTGTTGAAGACCACTTAGAACCATCTGCTGCATTTGGAGTATTCTGATAGAAACCGGCATTCTTTGCTACAGTAGATTTATACTGGAATTCATTAAGATTAGCAACAGAACCATTACGTCCCCAAGATGCGCGAACCTTCAAGAATGAAAGAACATCATCAGAGATATTTTCCTTAATAAACTTCTCGTTGCTAAGAGTCCAACCTCCTGATACAGATGGGAATGTTCCCCAACGCATCTTATTAGAAAGTTTAGACAAGTCACAAGCATCCTTGCGGAGGATAAACTGTGCATAATAACGGTCATCAAAAGAGTATGACAAACGTCCAAAGTAAGCAAGTCGAGTGTAATCCATTGGAACATTTCCTACAGTCTTTGTTGCGTCACTCTTAAGATATGAAATGTATTGATAGTTGGAAGCATAGTCATTCAAAATATCAGCACCCTGTGAAGAGATGTTTGCATTATCTGTATGGTTCTTATCAAATGACATACCAACCATTGCACCTACAGTATGCTTTCCAAAACTCTTATTGAAGTTTGCAAAGTTCTCCCATGAATAGAAGTAATAATTGTTTGCCTGAGTTTCAATAGTGTACTGAGCATTCTTTGACATTTCTGTCAAATAATAAGGAACTTCATAGTTATGATAGTTGCTGTGACCAATACGATAACCTAAACGTGAAGTGAAAGTCAACTCCTTGATTGGATTGATGTCTGCAGCAACATTACCACGTACATTGAAACCATCACGCCTTGGGTCACGACGGTCAATCTGAGCAAGTGGGTTACCAGTTGCATCCTCAACATATCTTGAAGTACCATAATATCTACCATCAGGAGTCATGAGAACTGGTGGCTGAGCATCACCTTTGCGTCCTTTAGAAATCCAATCCTTATAAACTTTATCAGCAGTCTGCATATTAGGAGCACACTCTGAAATGTCATCGTAATATACAGGAGTAAGTGGATCCAAAGAAACAACAGAGTTGAGAACAGAGCCATAACCCTTTGTCACACCTCTTGTACTCCACTTCTCAATAGAGTTGTTTGTAGAAATCTTAAGCCAATTGTTTAATCTGTAATCAGCATTAATCTGACCAGAAAAACGCTTGTACTTATCCTTTTCACCTACGACAATACCATTGTTGTCAACAATATTGAGGCTTGTAAGGAAATGACCTTTTTGGTTTCCACCCTGAACAGTCAAGCTATGCTGCATCATCCAGCTACCCTCGAAAGTTGCATCGTACCAGTCAGTTCCCCTACCATCAAAGCCATTAGCTTCGAGAGTTTCGTCTGTAATGTTTCCAAGAAACTTCTGATAGTCGATATATCCTGCAGCATCAAAAATATCAGCCTTCTTACCAAGCGTCTGGTATGCACCCTTGAAGCTATAAGTAATCTGAGCATTACCACCATTTGATGCGCCCTTCTTTGTCGTTACAAGAACAACACCATTACCAGCATCCACACCGTAAATAGCGGCAGAAGCACCATCCTTGAGGATTTCGATAGATTCAATCATTGATGGGTCAAGATACTGAAGGTTATCAACCTTCAAACCATCAACAATATAAAGAGGGCTCATTTTTTCTCCATTTGTAGAGTAACCACGAACACGAATTTCTGCACCCTCTCCAGGAGCACCAGTGTTGATTACTTGAACACCTGATACCTTACCCTGTAGTGCTGCACCTGCATCTATAGTACTAAGGGTCTTGATGTCATCAGCCTTTACAGAAGCAATGGCACCAGTGACATCACTCTTCTTCTGAACACCGTAACCTACAACGACCACGTCACGCAGAAGTTCAGAGTCTTCACTAAGTTTTACAAGAAGATTGTTTCCTTTTGCTTTTACCTGCTCAGTTGTAAAACCAATGTAAGAAACAACAAGAGTAGCGTCCTCTGGCACGGTTATGGTAAAATAACCATTGATGTCAGTACTAACGCCATTACTCTTTGAGCCTTTCTCAAAAACTGCTGCACCTACCAACGGTTCTGCGTCGGCTTCAGCAATTACTCTACCCTTGATAGTACGAGTTTGCGCGAAAGCTGTCGAAACAGCCATCATACAAATCGCCATCAGAAACAAAATCTTTGTTTTCATAATTTGGATTCTTGAGTTAGTTAGTTAATTAATTTAATTTAAAAAATGATTAGATTTCTCTCTCTGTTTTTTTATGGAATAGTTAACATAAAGTTGCTAAGACCGATAGGGAAATATAAGTTCTCTTAGTAGCAAACTAACGTTATCTGTTCTTCCATGCCATTAGTCGGTTGTGTTGTTCATTACAAAAGTGCATTCATAATTTACAACAGGGTTTCTGTTTTGACCAAAATTCAATACATCCGAATAGCGTTAGATTCATTTGAATATTGTGGGTGAAACTCTTTATTATCGTTGACGTTTATACTGCATCATTTCGTCATCTTATTGTTCATACAATGGTGTTAGACTTGCGGCACATCCATAGTATTTCACAACAATCAGCCAAAAGACTGCATCATAACATTCAAAGCGAAAATTTCGGAGTCTGCCCCACTTGGTCGGGCAATAACCGACAGGTTTTTGTTTTTTGCTTTTATAAATGTTCGAGGCAAAAGTACGGCATTTAAACTTTTTTAACTTGTTTTTATGTTACATTTTGTACTCAATTTGTTACATCACCCTAAAAATCGTCGCAAATGTAACGCAGAAACAAGTAACAAACGTCCAAATAGTGTCAGCAGGTAAATAAAAGACGACATTTACAATCAAGGTAAATTCAAGTAATTTTTGAATTTTCAAAAGCATTTCTGTTCGTTGTTTTAATTCCCCCACGATTAGAGGACAAGAAGCATTTAAAACATTTAACGGCTGTTTAACTCTCGTTAGACAGCCGTTAAAATCAATGCTCAAACAACGCTCAAACAGTGGTTGAGCGCATAAAGGAGCGATATGTTAATGCAAGAATGGAACTTGAGGCTATTGCACCATAACCTTCTTGCCATCCATGACAACAAGTCCCTTGTTGCTTGGCATCACCCTTCCATCAATGGAGTATGTTGACGCCCTCTTTGATGACTTTGCCTTGACAGAACCAATGCTATTGGTCTGTGGAACACGCTCAAGACTCATATAGTCAATACTTGGCATCCATCCAGATGTGTTATAGAGTCGCACAACATTTTCGCCAGCGTTAAGTTCAATGTCAAACTTATAAGTCTTGAATGTTGACCAGTTTCCAGAATTGAGGGAAACAGACTTTACTTTCTTGCCATTGACCTCAAGTATAAGGCTTCTGTTTTCACCAGAAACGTATGCAAGTGTCATCTTATACTTACCACCTTCCACAGAATAGACATTCTTCCACTGTATGTCATTGGCAGCTCGACGTCCAAGCCATCCTGCAACCATACCACCTGATGCGTTGGCGTTTGACTCATAAATAGCAGTCTCGCTTGCCTGATGGTTTGTAATTTCCTGATAGCAACTGAGGTATGCAGTCTCAGCCTCATAAAGTGTACGCTCAAGGCGTTCCTCTGCCTCAAGACGCAAGATGCGAACGCCATGTTTTGCCACGTTGAAAGACAACTTGTCAGTTACGTCAGACAGGTTACGACGATTGACGGCATCATACACCTTTACCGTTCCTGCAAGGTCGAGGTCGGCAAGGTCAATCTCCATTGACTGTACTGATTCTGTAGGATTATAGAAAGCCACTGCTCTTGTCTTTCCGTGCAAGGTAATGATGTCCTTGACAAGGATGTAGGCGTTTTCTTCGCCAAAAGTAAACTTTTTCACCACATAGGCCTGAAGACCAAGTGAATCCTGATTGATGGCAATAAGGTCCTTGTTCCTCAGAAGTCCCTTGGCTGTAGCATTGATGTCCTTCATGTTACAACCAATGAGAAGAGGGCTTGACATCATGCACCACATACCGAAGTGTGTGACATCCTCTGTGGTTGACATTCCCTTGCCCACTTCAAGCATGTCCATATCATTGTAATGTCCACCACCACAATATGCCGAGAGATAAAGATTTTCCTCAACGATGCTCTTGACCGAACTCCACCAAGGACCGATATCGCCCGTTGTGCGCCAGCTGCAAGAGATATCCTTTGCCCAGTTGCCAGGATAAGCCCAACGACATATATTGAGACGAACATCATCCCTTCCTGTGTTTACTATAGCTTTGTGTATTGCCTCGTAACGCTGCTTCTCGTCAAGTTTGAGACGGTCAGAGTTATGTATAGGGTCTCCACCACAGAAATCGACCTTGATGAAGTCGAAGCCACACTCCTTGAAATAGAAGTCGGCATCGTGCTGGTCATAGTTGTAAAGACCGACATCAACACTGAGCACGTCGCCATTGTGATAGTTACCACAAGTGTTTGCACCAGCATCACTATAGATACCAGCCTTCAATCCCTTGGAATGAATATAGTCAGCAACTACCTTGAGTCCGTTAGGGAATCGACTTGGATGGATAAGCAACTCTCCCGTTTCCTTGTTTCGTCCACCAAAGAAACCATCATCAATATTGATGTACTTATAGCCAACGCTTGCAAAGCCTTGGCTCACCATGGCATCAGCCTGTCCCTTGATAATGCTTTCACTGATATTGATACCAAATGTATTCCATGAACTCCATCCCATAGTAGGAGGCTCAAAGGTTGACTGTTGTGCATGGCACAACGCACCACAAAACATAAATGCGATAAATGTAGTTCTTTTCATAATAGTATATATAATGTGTAAAAGATTTGATTATTCAAAATGCAGTAAAGATATATAGTATCGATGATTTCAACGAAGTTAGTTGAGGCAAAACGGCTGCGCGAGCCGAGATGTTGGTCACGAATATATAAAAAGGAGTCTTTTCACCAAAACGATTTAGTAAAAAGACTCCTTATATATATCATATTACGTAACTTGCTTGATTACTTGAATACAGGACGAATAGGACGACCTGTGAAACGGTCACAGTTATTAACCATCACTCTTGTCTCATCCATATAGAGACAGTGAGCTGCAGTTGAGATAACCTGATTGAGAGTAGAAGACCACACAGAGCCTTCAAGTCCAAGGTTCACATCTCCCTGGTCACGCTTGAATCCTGAGAAACGGAAGAAAATGTGTGGATCATTGAGAGTGTATTCCGGGCTCTTTACTTTGCCACGACCAACAACAACACCCTTATCAGCGTCATTCTTTGCCCTGAAGCAAACATAACCGATACGCTTTGTACCATTATAATTATAGTAATATACCCAATAACAATTCTTGATAAGCTCGTCAACATCTTCCTTTGTAGGCATGCGCCACTTGCCGCCCCAGTTCTTTACGGCAGCATCATCGCAAGACTCAAGCTGGTCACGACCATCCTGTGGGCCGCACTCTTCACGGAAGTTGTACTTAACGACCTTGTTACTTGCACCACCCCACATGTAGTAGTCCCACAAATACTCTGTCTTCTCGCCCTTTGCCTTGACAAGCTCAAGGTAAAGCTCATTTGTGTCACCTGTCCATGAAGCATCATAAGGTGCCATTACATCTCTATCACCAATCTTCTCGTCAAGTTCAGAATCCTTGATGTTCTTTGCCTTTGAACCTGAGACCTCGCCCCAAGCGAAATAACGTCCATGATACTCGGCTGCATACTTACGACGGAACTGCTTATGAGCCACGCCATCTACGTATGTTGTATCGTACTCAACGAAGCCACGACTATTGTAAACAACAGAATAAGCGTCGATGCTGTACTGTGCCCACTTTGTTCCAGAAGGGAGACCAAGGTCAACATAAGCATGACCAGACTCTTCGCCAGACTTAGGGAGTGACTCTACTACCTCTACTACCTCTTCTTCCTCATCTTCCTGACAAGAGAAAAAAACTGCGAGGCATGCGAATGCCAAAGACTTAAATAATAAAGATGTAATATTCTTCATTGTTTTATATATGCTATATTTTCTTGATAAATATTGTTAGCTCAAAAAATTTTTGCAAATATAGCATTTTTAGGTCTATCATTCAAACTAATCAATACAATAATTGTCCAAATGCACAATTTTAGTCTATTTCCAAGCGCGTCTGGACTATTTTGCTTGCCCATAAATTATAAATGTCGTAATTTTGCAGCGTGAATGAACAAGAAAATTTTTGAACAAGATTAAGTTATAAACGAACAAGAAAATTATTATGAAGATTTTTAGGGGATTACTTGCATTGGCTGCTACAACAGCCACTTTATCTATGACATCATGTATGAACAATGATCTGCCAACTATCGAATTCAACCAGAACAGCGGAAACGATAACACAGAGGTTGTTAATGTTAAAATTGGCGAAATCAAACTCTCTAAGACTTACAAATACACAGTTAAGTCAAGTACAGATGTTAAGCTTTTTATTGACGATGCACTCGTGAACACTGGTAGCCTTTATAATAAAGGAGAAAAGACTATGGGTTCAGAGATTAAGATTAAGGCTATCGCAATAAATGATGGTTACTCAAAGCAGGAAATCGTAAAGACTGTTAAGCTTGATGCTAACGGTAAAGTTATCTATCTCGACATTCCAAAGCTCGCTTCAAAGTCAAGCACTATCGCAGCATCTGACGCAAAGGCTAAGGCAAGCACAGATGGTAGTGTGACAATCGAGAACTCATCTTCAAACAAGAGCCTTTCTTACAAGGCAAGCACAACTGCTGACCTTGTACTCTCTAACACAGCTATCAGCAGGGTGGCTGACGACAAGACTCTCGCCATCGACGTAGAGAACGCTTCCACAAACACTATCCGTCAGGAAATTTGTGAGAATGCAGAAGAAGACTTCGACGTAATGGTAGTAAGAAGCGCTTCAAAGGATGTTAAGCTTGGCGAAAATGCTACAGTTACTATCAACAATAGCAACTTCGAGAAGGGAATGATCTTCAAGACTTCTGCAAAGAACGAAGAGAAGGTTGTTGAAAACGACGCAACAATCAGCTTTGACATCAACGAATTGAAGGACTACACAATCAGTTGCCACGCTGTCATCACACTCGATGACGTTACAGACGACGATACTCCAGCCAAGGGATTCTTTGACGTACCAGTCGGTGGCACTAAGACAATCACATACTACACTAAGTCAGGTTACACTTGCGTTTACCAGACAAACGAATTCATCACTAAGTACCTCGACGCTAAATTCGGTGCTTACACAGAGCAGGGAAAGCAGGTTGTAACAATCGAAAACAATGACCAGCACGCAAACGTTCCTTACACAATCAACCAGAAGCTTTATCACTACACAGTAAGCTTCGGTTCAACATCAGTAAAGATCACTGTTTACGGAGCTGACGATCTCGTAATCGATGCTGAAAAGGCAGAGAAATACAAAGTGACAAAAACTTACTAATGGCAAGTATTCAGTTGTACAGTTTCAATGGCACAATGTCTTGCATTATGCCAAGCCATTAGTCAAAGAAAAGTACAGAACTAAAACTCAACAATAATGTTGCAAGGAGAAGGATCGAGATGATTCTTCTCCTTTTTCATTTCTAATGCCACCATCCACACTAAACTTCAGACGTTCCATTCCTCATTTCTAATCCTTAATCACCCTTAGGTTTCCGTACAAATCCGTAAAGAATTGTAAAGAACAGTAAGGGAAAAGCAAGGTGAATGGAACAAGAAAAAGGTTTTGTCAAGCCTTAAAAGTATCGTTTTGTTCTACTCCACCAAAAATGATTAATTGAAATTTGCGAGCGATTCATATGATTTGACTGTCAACTAATTTCAGGACACAACAATTTCTCCCGAGGCAGATTTTTTTTTCCTAGGGAGAGAATTTTTTTTATCTCCCTAGAAAGTTAAAATTAGCTCCTCACGCACATTATTCAACATGTATGGGAAATGGCAACGCAAAGACGAAATACTATTTCGTTTTGTACTATTTATGGAGTAGAAAGTTAATGAGAATTATTGGTAGTTAGGAGAAGTTAAAGATAAGGTTAAAACATAGAAGGAAACACCAAAACATTCATTTTACAAAGAGACGATAACAAATATCGTAATCCATATTTTTAGATAATTACACTTTTATCTTATCAAAAACTTGCACGTAAAACAAAAAATTTGTTATTTTTGCATGTCGAATAGCACAAGAAAAACGGATAGGACAAAAAAGCCCCCCGTTAAAGGACGAGAGGCAAACCTAAATGTTTTCACAACGGAATAATCCTTATTGTGAATTGCTTCATTCACATTAACTATAAATAAATGGCCCCAC
>JAFZVY010000160.1 GCA_017617575.1 Bacteroidaceae bacterium
AACTCCTTGCAAGTAAAGCGTCAGCTGAACTTGCGAAAATTGAATAACAATATCTAAGTATAAATTAACAGCCGTCAGACAATCATTTAACGATTGTCTGACGGCTGTTATATTGCTTGCGGTAAGGAAAAGAACACTTACCTTTTCTTCTTGCTGAACAAGTCGGAATGAGTACCCGTATTCACCATTACTAGTATGAGTTCCTGGTCGTGTTGTTCCCAGACGAGCAACCAGTCAGGTTGGATGTGACACTCCCATTGACCTTTACGATTGCCTTGAAGCTGATGAGGACGATGTTTAGCATCAAGCGTTTCACCATTGAGCAGTTTGTCCACGGTAGCCCACGCTTCTTGCACAGCTTCAAGTTCTGCTTACACTCACCAGTAACGATAAGCTCATACTTAGTCTTCATCATCAATCTCCTTAATTAAGTCATCCAAGCAATTGTATTTGTACACACGTCCTTCCTCCAAGTCCTTGATGGAGCGTTCGTATGAAGATTGTTTTTGGCTACGGGGAACGGTTATCTTTCCGACACCTTTCACCATACTGATAGCCTTGCGGATGTCCTTCAACAGAGACATATCTTCTATATTGACTAATATCTGCCCTTCTGCAGGCATTGTTGATACACTTGCCATAATACTTGCTTTTTTGTTTACGCTTGCAAAGCTACACAATTTATTTGAAACAGAGAGTGAAATTTGAAGCTAATTCATAATTAGCTACGCCTATTCCCTTCGGGAGAAGAAATTTAGGAACCTAACACATGAATAATTATTCTCGAACTGTACGGTTGGACAGAATAAACCTGACGCAAGGAGTAAGTCTTTACATATTGCTTTCATGCGCAAAGCGCCAATTGGAAAAACAGGCAAGAAACAGAACAAAAACAAGAAAAAAACTAATGTTTTTTCTTCTGTTTCACTTATTAGTGCCTTGAGCGCATCAACTAAACATATAAAAACTGTTTTTTCTTGTTTTTGTTCTGTTTACTTCCCTACGGTCAGTGAGAGAAGTTCTCTCTTTGTTTTTTTAATAGGCGCTTTGCGCACCACCTCAACTTAAGCCCTTTTGACTTTTACAAAAACGTTTCCAACTGTACAGTTCGAAAAAATTCTGTGTCCTCTGCGTTTCTGTAAAATCTTAATTCTTAACTCTTAATTATTAATTTATTTGTACCTTTGCACCAGAAATCAATAACATAATGGATAAATACACTAAATGGGTGGCTTGCTGGGGCAACGCCACATCTATCACAGACCGCAAGGAAGCGGTATATGCAAAGGATATCACGCTTCGCTATCCCGTGAGGATATGCTTCTCGGGAAACAAGATGAGGTTCCGCTTCTCCAACCTCACTGGAACGGAACCTATAACCATCAGCAAGGCTGTAGTTGCCAAGGTAGAGGATAACTATTCGCCACTTCACATCACATTCGACGGTGCGAGGGACATCACCATCGCTCCGGGCAAGGAGGTCAACAGCGACGAGGTAGCCATCAACATCACGGCTGGCGAGAGCGTGGAGGTAAGCATGTACCTTGCCGACTTCACACAGATGAATGCAGGTACGCTCATAACAGGCCCTCTGTCAAAGGGACAATACAGCTACGGCGACTTTGCCGAGCAGAAGAGTCTCCCACTCGACCTCACACGCAACACCAACTGGTTCTATTTCCTTAACACAATAGACATACTCACAGAGAGCAAGAACCACGCCCTCGTGTGCTACGGCGACTCCATCACGGCACAGAGCTGGCCTGACTACCTTGCCATGCGCACATGGGAACAAGGATATCACGACGTGTCAATCATTCGTCGTGCCGTGAGCGGAACTCGCATACTTCGCCAGTACGACTGCATCACATATCAGGCATACGGCCTGAAGGGTGAGACACGCTTCCCTATCGAGCTTAACGTGGCTGGTGCAAGCACCGTCATCATACAGCATGGCATCAACGACATCATACACCCAGTGGGTACGGACGTCAATCCTTTCCGTCCTTGGAGCGACATGCCAACGTGCAAGGAGATGACCGACGGAGTGGAAAGGCTGTACATCGCTCATGCAAGGAGTCTCGGACTCAACGTGTGGAGCGGCACACTCCTCCCTATCGAGGGATGGCGCACATACAACGAAGACAGGGACAAGATGCGTCAGGAGTTCAACGAATGGCTTCGCACCTCCGACAAGTTTGACGGATGCGTTGACTTCGACAAAGCCGTACGCGATAGCAACAACCCAAAGTCCTTTGCTCCAGGCTACGACTCAGGCGACCACCTTCACCCAAGCGAGGCTGCCTACAAGGCAATGGCAGATGCCGTACCAACGGAACTGTTCTGATTCAACATTCTTTTGAAACACAGAGAGCACAGGATGGGAACGCCCCCACCCCGACCCTCCCCCTCTATGGGGAGGGTCGGGGAGAGGGTCTTCATTATGCGCACCACAACTATTAAGGACGCAAAGAAGTAGTGGACAAAAAGAAAGAATTGGCATAATTTTAGTGACACATCGTAAATAAAACACCAAAATCTTTGATAGTTTATCAAAAAACCACTACCTTCGCACCATGATTGTTTAAGGCATTTGAAATGACACGAGACGACCATAGATTAGCAAATAGGCAATAATACGGTATGAAGGAATGTTCATACTGATGATAAAAGCAATAATTTATTAACAAAACAATAAGTATATAGTATGAAGAAAGAATTACTCATGACATTTGTTGCTTTTGCAACAATCAGCGCTTCTGCACAGGTAAGTGTACAGAAAGCACCTATCTCATCACACCGCTCTGAAGCGTTCAAAAAGATGAACAACAAACTCGCTGATGTTAATGCTTTCAACTATGCACCAAAGGCATTGACAGGTAAGAAGAACATCGTTTCCATCAAGAAGGCTGACGAAAAGGCTATTGAACTTACACCAGACTATTCAGAGACAATATATCGCTACAATGCACAGTACCCACTCGCTTTCGTGTGCCAGTGCATGTACGAAGGTGCAAGCCACAAGGTTGACGGCAATAAAGCATACCTCAAGCCTTACGCTGACATTGACAACGCTCTTGTTGGCACATTCGTTGAGGGAGATAACATTTACAGCGCACAATACGGAGCTGACTCTATCACATTCAAGTGCGACGAGCCTGTAGCTTTCTACACAAATGAGAAAAACGAGAAAGTAAACGTTTATCTTCGTCCATCAACATTGGGTTACAAAGAGGACTTCTCTGGCTATGAAGTTGTTCCAACAGGAGAAAATACCTTCGGAGCATATTACTTCAAAAAATATGATGAACTGTTCGTGTCTGAAGATGTGGTCTTAGCTCTGTACGCTGAGAACGAGGACACACCTATCGACGAAGAGCACACAATAACGTACCTCGATGTCGTTCCACAGGAAATATATAAAGATGCGATGATGAGAGCAATCGTTAAGGGTAAATGCCTCAACGGTGCTTCGAACGACTTCGTTTCAGAAGCAGCAGCAATAGTCAGCAACGATTATCTGTTGGTAAACGGCGTGTGCGGAATTAATCCTCATGCTTGGGTCATGTTCTTGCTGGACGACGAAGAAGACCCAAATTTGTACTACGTTCCGGAAGACCTGATGCTCTCTTCTGTAACTAACAATGGCACTTCTTATCTATACACAACTGTCGGTATGAAGCAGGACGGAAACTACAATATGGTGGGAGATGACGACGATTTCTCTTATCCTTCATACTACAGCCTCACAGAAAACGCTGATGAGTCATACACGCTTAAGAGCGCGCAGAACACTGCATTCGGTGAGTACTACTACACTAATGCAGATGTTGATAACGACGTGTTAAGATGGTACGACCTTACAATCAACATTTACAACGCAGTACCTACAAGCATCGCAAGTGTGAAGAACAGCTCTAAGCAGGAAAATGCAATGTACAACCTCGCTGGTCAGCGCATCAACAAGCTACAGCGCGGCATCAACATCGTAAACGGCAAGAAGGTGGTAGTAAAGTAAAGAACCAAAGACCCACCCCCGCCCTCAAGACCCACCCCTGCCCTCCCTACAGGGAGGGTGACTAAGGAAGACCCTCTCCCCTGTCCTCCCCCTCTATGGGGATGGTGACTAATGCAATATTATATACAAACACAGAGAGCACAGAGAGCACGGAGGAAAGAGAATAATAAAATCTCTGAGTCCTCTGTGCTCTCTGTGTTCTCTGTGTTTAGTAATAACTATTGCACTTGTGTCTAACAATAAAAAGAACGCTTCCGGAAGCCTATGCAACCAGAAGCGTTCTTATTGTTTAATGACCATGCCCTGTGTTAGTCACCCTCCCCTTGGGGAGGGCTGGGGTGGGTCTCTCTTTAGTTAATCAAGAAAATCTTGTCAACTCCGTTCCATGTACACTTGACAGTAGCACGGCCGTCAGCAATCTTACCAACCTGAACCTTGACAGAAGGGTCAGATGATGTAGCCTTGATAACTGAGTTGTTGTTAAGGCGTGCATAGAGCTGGTAGCGGTTGTTCTCCGTGTAACCGTTCTGGTTAGTAGAGAGGATTGGAGCTGATGGGATGTTGAGAGCCTGTCCGTCAACAGTAATCTCTACAGTTGGCACGTGTGGACGACCGCAGTGACCGCCCTTCTTTGCGAATGAAAGTCCGTGTAGGTCATAGAGTCCGAATGGACGCTGTGGCTGCTGTGGACGACCCCAACGTGGCTGCTGTGGTTCCTTGACATCAGGTCCCTCAGTAACGAGGTAGATGGCATGCTTGCCACTGAGTCCCTCAACGGCTGGCACTGGAACACGGAAGTTCTGTGCCTCCTTCTTGGCATCGGCAGGTACATTGATTACTGCAATCTCCTTACCGTTCCATGTGCTGTTAGCGTATGGACCGTCGAGCATGACGCGTACCTTGAAAGCACCCAGTCCGTTAGGAGTGAGGCGAACGATAAGCTCTGTGCCGTCGCCTACCTTTGTACCTTCAAATGCCTTCACACCCTTAGTGTCCTTTGCAAGTCCTCCGAAGCCGAAGTACTTGAAGCCTACTATTGCACCGTTCTTCAGTCCAGCCACATCCATTGAGTTGTTCCATACATCACGCTGATCCTGCATTGCGTTGTTGTCGTTGAGGTAGCAAGCTATACCAGCAGAGTACCACTTATATGGATTGAGACCGAATATCTGGAATCCCTCGGAAGTGACCTCAGCACCAGTGTACTTAGTTCCGTCGGCAGCAGCTGCCGTCCACTCATTGCCCTTAACGTATGGGTCGTAACCTGTGATGCGAACCACACCGCCGTCGGCAACCTTCTTCTTGTCCCATGTAATCTTGACTGGGGCAACCATAGCCTGACGAGCGTTACCGAAGCCACGTGGTGGGCGATGGTAGAATACGTACCACTGACCGTTAATCTCCTGAAGAGAACCGTGAGTGTTATGTGCAAAGTTAGTGGTTGTGAGGTGTGAACCATCCTCGTTGAGCACTACGCCTCGAGAGTCAACGAGTACGCCACCTGAACGCCAAGGACCGAGTGGGCTGTCACCGAAGGCATAGCGAAGTGCTGAGTTAGTAGAGCCAAGTCCGTAGTCTGGGCCAGAGTAACCTGAGAACACCATGACGTACTTGTTGCCTACCTGACGAATGGAAGAAGCCTCGAAGAAGTTGAACTCACCAGGGTTCTGTCCCTTGTAGAGTGCAGGATACTCCGTACCCTTAGGGTCGCGCACCTCACCGTAGCGTGAAGAAGCAGGGATGAAGTAGTCGTGAATCTTAGTGCCAGGGCGTACTGAGTACATTGTGTTCTGGTCCATCTCACATGCAGTAGAGTGCTGGAAGCCGTAGAACACGTACGCACGGAATCCCTTGTCGTAGTCCTTGTCCTTCTTGTCTGTAATATTCTCGATGAACACAGATGGGTCGAAGTCAATCATACTTCCCTCTACGCAAGCACGTCCGTCCGGAGTAAGGTTGATAGGTGTGAAAGGACCGTCTGGGCGGTCACCCTTACATACCATAGGAATACGACGCCATCCACGAGAGTGTGGGTAGAGATAGTAAGTCTTCTTGCCAGTAGCCTTGTCCTTCACCTCCACGAGGTCAGGGGCAAACATTGTGTCCCACTGTCCGTCAACGTAGTGAGTGAAAATAGGACCTTCGTCCTTCCACTGTGACAAGTCCTCCACAGGTGCAGACCACATACGGATGTCCGGTCCACAGTAGTCAGTGTTCTTAACGTCGTGCGAACCGATGATGTAAGCACGATACTTGCCCGGAGCATCTGGGTCTTCAAACACACGAGGCTCACCGTCTGGCAAGTGCTCCCATAGTGGGAGGTAAGGATTCTGTGCGTTCATTGAGCACACAGAGAGCATTAGAGATGCAAATAATGTTAGTTTTTTCATATTACAGTTTAGTAGGGACAACCGTCCCACTTAATAATTAATTACCAATCGTCAATTATCAATTCTCAGAGACCTTCCACCAGTCAAAGTTGAAGAGCTTGCAACCCTTGAGTCCACGGAAGACCAAGTACACGTTGTCAAGTATGCCCTTATCTCCGGCAGCCTCAACAGCAGCCTTCACATCTACTGGAGCAGAGAAAGTCTCCCACTCTTCCCATCCACCTGTAGGCTTGATGTCAATAGTGGAGATGACCTTACCCTTTACAGAGTCGAGGCGCACCTCAATGCGTCCGCCCTGAAGAGCACTTGCTGCACGAACTGTAATCTTAGCAGAGCTGCGGTTGCCTGCATCGGCAAGAGACACGTTGCGTACCTTTAGCCAGTCGCCGTTGTGTACGTCGCAAACGAACACGTCACCCTTCTTTTTGTTCCACTCAGTGTGAATACCATTGCTGAATGCTATTGTCTCAGCCTCAACACGCTTGAAAGGATTGAGTGTACCGATAGGCTCCACTCCCTCAGACATCTTGATAGTAGGGAAGCGACCGTCAACGTTCCACTTAAACTCCTCAACAGCCACGCTACGACCGAAGCCGCCACCGCCTGGGAGTGTACCTGTGTGGTAGAAGAAGTAGTTGTGTCCCTTGAACACGACTGTTCCGCTGTGGTTAGTGAATGACTTAGTATTGTTGTCCTGTGGCATCACCTCGCCCACATACTTCCAAGGTCCCTGTGGAGAATCACTCTCAGAGTATGCAATGCACTCAGGAATACCACCGCCGGCATATACCATGAAGTACTTGCCCCATGCAGCATCCTTAGGCTTGATCTTAGCTGCCTTCATTGCCTTGAACTCCTCCTTGGTAGCCTGACGCTGCTTGAATATCCAAGGTCCTTCGGTATAGCGCTTAACATCTGTGTCGCACTTAACCTCGGAAGCGAAGCTAATCATGTCACGGTTGAGCTTTGCAGAGTAGAGCTTTGGGTTACCCCAGTAGATATAAGCCTGGTCGTCATCGTCAATGAACACCGTTGGGTCAATGTGATCCCATTTGCCATCCTCATAGAGAGGCTTGCCGAGTGCATCCTTGTACGGACCTTCAGGACGGTCTGCAACGCCCACACCGATAGCCATACCACCAGAGAGGCGTGAGTGAACAGGGATGTAGAGATAATACTTCATAACCTTCTCACCCTTCTCGTTCACCTGCTCACGACCGATACACTGCGGTGCCCATGCACGGTCGTCTGCCCATGCGAAATCGCACTGTGACAGTGGAGCGCCGTGGTCAGTCCAGTTAACCATGTCGGATGTAGAGAAGCAGCGCCACTCGTTCATCCAGAAGAAGTCAGCCTTCTCCTCATCGTGTCCAGTAAACACATAAAGTCTGTCACCTGCTACCATAGGAGCTGGGTCTGTTGAGAAACAAGTCTGAACGATTGGGTTCTGAGCTTGTGATGCAACAAAAGCGATACTTGCCAAGGCAAGTGTCAAAGTTCTTTTCATACGGTTAGTTTTATTGTTTTAGATAATTGTATTTCGTATTCATACACTCCGAGTTCCTTGTAAACCTTAACTGGTTCGAAACCTTTGAGCGGAGTCTTTGTCCTCACCTTAACGGTTGCGTTCAGCACTGTAGGAGTGATGGTTGCAGTAGAGAGCTTGCCATCCTTCCAAGCCACATCAACGATGTAGCCGCCACGTGCATGAAGTCCCTTCACGCTACCCTCTCGCCATGCATCAGGAAGAGCAGGGAGAAGGAATATGGTAGAAGCATAATCGCTACCATCGTGTACTTCACCGAATGCACGCTCCTTAATGTCGAGCTCACTCTGCATAAGCATCTCGGCAATACCTGCAGTAGCACCGAAGTTACCGTCAATCTGGAATGGTGGATGAGCATCAAATAGATTAGGATAAGTGCGTCCATTAGGATACTGACGTGCCTGTCTGTCCTCTGGAAGAAGACGGAGCATATTGCTGAGGATAGTGTAAGCATGATTACCATCAAGCATACGCGCCCAGAAGTTAGTCTTCCAACCAAGACTCCAGCCTGTAGCCTCATCACCACGCTGATTGAGCGTTACGCCAGAAGCCTTCCAAAGGTCAGGAGTAGTGAAGGCGTTTATCTGATTAGATGGATAGAGACCATAGAGATGTGAGATGTGACGATGCTGGTCGTGTGGGTCATCAATGTCCTCACGCCATTCCTGAAGCTGTCCGTACTGTCCCACCTTCATCTTAGGAATCATAGCGAGAGCGCGCTTAAGTTTCAACATGAACTCAGCATCCTTGCCAAGAACCAACGCTGCCTTGTAAGCCTGAGTGAGAGCATCACGTGCAATCTGGTTATCCATTGTACAGCCAGCAGTAACGGTGCTTGCCTTGCCACGTCCACCATGCTCCGGTGATGTAGAAGGAACGACGATAAGCTCACCATTACGCTCTACCATATAGTCGAGGTAGAACTCAGCAGCACCCTTGAGGATTGGGTAGTACTCTTCAAGGAACTTGCCATCAAGAGTATATTGGAAATGATCCCAGATGTGAGTTGTGAGCCAAGCACCACCATTAGGGAACATTCCCCATGTAGCACCATCAAGCGGACCAGCTATGCGCCAGAGGTCTGTGTTGTGATGAGCCACCCAACCACGGCAACCATACATAACCTTTGCAGTCTCGGCACCTGTAACGCTCAAGTCCTTAATCATGGAGAACAATGGTTCTGCATTGTCAGAAAGACCGCATACCTCTGCAGGCCAGTAGTTCATCTCCGCATTGATATTGATAGTGTACTTTGAATCCCAAGGTGCATTAAGGCTTGCGTTCCACACACCCTGAAGGTTGGCTGGCTGTCCACCTTTCTGCGAAGAAGAGATAAGTAGGTAGCGACCATAGTTGAAAAGGAGCGCAACCATTCCCTGGTCCTTGCTTCCATAGAACTTATCAAGACGCTCAACCGTAGTGAGGTTCTTGTTACCACCCTCTGATGGAAGAGCAAGCTTAACACGATTGTACTGCTCCTGATACTTGGCTACGTGACGCTTCATGAGGTCAGTGAGCTTATATCGCTCTACATTTACCAAATCATCAAGAACCTTCTTGCTTGCATCGCCACTCACATCATGATAATTCACATAGTTAGTAGCAGCTGCTATATATACAGTAGCCTCAGTTGCATTCTTTACAGTAACAACGCCCTTGTCATTATCATTAGACGTTGAGATAATGCCATCACTATACACACGACTAATGCACTTTGCTTTAAGAGCAGACTTAATGCCTTCATGGTCTGCACCACAAATATCTGCATTCAACCATCCAAATACACACTTAGGCTCTTTACCCACAACATACTTCTTTGAAGAAGAAGTATAAGAAGCATTTGTCAATGTCAAGCCCTGAGCAATGATTTGATTAGGTAATTGGCACTCCTGTGACATATCGAAGTTAAGCGCACCTTTCTTGCTTGACTTGATATTGACAACAACAATGCCATCCGCAAGAGAAGCAAAAGCCGTGCGTGTATATTTCACTCCGCCACAAGTGTATGTAGTAGTTGTTACCGCACGAGTAAGATCGAGTTCACGCACATAGTCCTTAACATCCTTGTGACCGAAGTTGAGCTTAAGGCTACCGAGAGTAAGGTACTTCATTCCGTGAGGGCCCTTGATGAACTCTCGGTTGATGATGTTCTCAGCCTCACGTTCCTTACCATTGAAGATAAGGTCACGCACTTCATTGAGGTGATAGATGGATGTTGTACTATTGTTGTTGTGTGGTCCACCACTCCAGAACGTTTCCTCGTTCAGTTGGATTTCCTCCACATCAGTACCACCAAACACCATTGCACCCATACGGCTATTACCGATAGGGAGAGCTTCGAGCCAGTGTGTGGCAGGCTTGTCGTACCAAAGTCGCTGATCGTTATCCACGGCAGCTGAAGCCTTTGCTACGACAACCATTGTAAGCATTAGAGCTATTAGTTTCTTCATAAAATAGTTTGTAATGTTTAGTTAGTCAGTAATGCAATATTCAGTTTGCATCTTTACAAGGCAAAGATAACAAAAAAAGCAACATCACACTTTCATGTAATGTTGCTTATATTTATGATTATGTTACAAAGGCAAGGCGCACCTCGCCTTTGTACTTATCGCTTACTTTACAATCTTAACTACTGAGCCGTCAGCCATCTTAACGATGTTGATACCCTTCTTCATACCGTTAGTCTTGATACCAGACAATGTGAAGAATTCCTTAGCTTCAGCATTAACATTTACTGTGCTTACACCTGTTGGAGTCTCAGTACCGAGGTAGAACAACTTGAAGTTATCGAAGATACACCAGTCAGCACCAATCTTAACGCTCTTGCGGAGACCGAATGAGAGAGTACCCTTCTCGTCAACCATAACCATTACCTTGTTGATGTAAGCCTCTGGGCTCTGCTGGAATCTCCACATAGCACCCTCCATAGAGTTTGGATAGTAGAGAGTAACCTTAATCTCTTCGCCCATCTCGTCATAGTCTGTCACCTCGAATGAAGCATCCCATGGATGGCTCTTGATTGCCTCATCATCAAACTCTGTAATATCCTTAGTAACCATGTTACCATCATCCCAAGCCTCAAATCTCTTAACCATACCACGTTCTGTGTAGTATTCAGAAGCGAATGAAGTCATGTAAGTTGTTCTCTCATTAGCATAAAGCACAACATTGTGATTCTCCCACAACTCTACGTCTGACAAGCTACCCTCTACGAAGTTAGTGTACATGTTGCTGTAGTTGTTACCATCACGATAGAAGCCCTGTACCTGAACCATGTAGCATCCTGCAGGAAGACCATATACTGTCTGGTTGATGTTGAATGTCTTGTCATAAAACTCTGCATCCTTGAAGTTTTCATTAACTGAAAGACCAGGAGCATTCCATCCTGTAGTACCCTTAGAGAAGTCTGCGTTAACGACAAAGGCAGTAACATCAACTGGCTTAGCCTCAGAAGCATTCTTTATTTCATCAGTAGCAGCGAAGAACACCTTGTGGTAAGCATATTCAAGTTCTGTCTGACGCTCACGAACCTGAGCAGCAGTGCAGTAGTTAGCCTTGAAGTAGTCATTGTTAGCAGTCAAGATTTCAGAAATAGAAGTTTCGTCAGTATAAGCATCAATAGCGTTAACAACAGCGAAGTAAGCATTCAATGCTTCATAAGCCTCCTTTACGACCAACTCATTCTTGTAGTCATTACCCTCAACATCACGCTTTGAAACCTTTAATGCCTCATCACAAAGTGCAAGATAAGCCTCGTTTGGCTCACCCATGAGAATATCTACGATATTCTCGAACTCTTCTACAACCTTTTTAGCCTCATCAATATATGCCTGAGTCTCTTCCAAAGCGCTCATAGCAGCAAGATACTCCTCTGGAGTCTTGATTTCAGCAGGAACCTTTGCATACAATGCACTTGCATTAGCCTTATCACCTTTGAGCCACAATTCCTCAATACCAGCCTCTACTGAAGAAATCTGGTCAGCGAGAAGAACTCGGAAGTTTGGAGTCTCACCGTAGTAGTAGAGACGGAAACCAGTAAATGCTGCGAAACCATTATCCTCACCAGCAATGAGAACCTCATTGTTAGTAACCTGAATCATCTGAGTCTCAAGTTCCTTCCACTGGTTGATGTCATTGCCCCACCAGCCACCTGGTGTGAGGTATTCTGACATTGACTTGTTATCACCAGACTGGATGAAGATGTGGTTACGACAGTTGTCGTTCCAATCATTAGACCATGTCTGAGCCAAAGCCTTAAGCTTATAGTATCCATTTGGAAGACCTGTCACAACCTGACAAGTACGATTATAGCCATCGTGAACGAGGTCCCACTTCTTTGCGCAAGGCAACTTGTCGTTCCAATAGATAGAAAGGTGACCACCTTCAGTACCCTCTGAGAACCAAGCATTCTTTACGCTTGTATCATTAGAGATTGTTACACCTGCTGCAATTGCTGGAACATCGTAAGTAACCTGCTCGTTGTTCTCAGTAACAGTGTGAGTAGTCTTATCTGTACCATCACAGTCATCGAATTTTGCCCAATTAGAAGCCATTACTTCTTCATTTGGAACCCACTGTTGATTCTCATTGTCCCATGTTGGTTCATACTCTGGCAAGCAGAAGAATGGATAAGTAACTGCGAATGTGAAATCGTAAGAACCATCCTCTGAAGCCTCGCTCATTACGTAAGCCATACGAGCCTGTGCAAGTTCATCGTAAGCCTTTGCGAAAGTATCGAGTCCCTCCTCATCTCTTGTAGCATTAGTATCAACAAGTCTTTCTGCCTTTGCTAAAGCTGACTCAAAGTCAGACTTTCCTGGATAATCAGTTCTGCTTACAAGAAGCTTAGCTGTATTGCATAGGCTACGCAAAGCAATGTGTGAATTTCTTGCAGCAACAATTTCGTCATACAACTTATTAAGAGACTCAATTGCTGCGTTGCACTCATCAACAGACATCTTAGTTGCATCAACATATGCCTCTTCTACAGTCTCTGAAAGAACGTCATAGAAAATGCCATAGATAGTCTCATCATCTTCAAGAGAGTTTGAATAGTCAATAAGCTTTGCATATGCAGCACCAACTGCACTTCTCTTAGCGAGAATCTCAGCATTGTCAGCTACGTCACCATTGTAAATCATCTGGAAGTTAGTAACCATGAATGAGTCCTGACCTCTTGATGGAATCTTAGTTACACCAAGACGAACATAACCGTCACTCATTACGAAGAAGTCAACCAAATTGTATGCTTCCTCGTCGCTTACCCATGTTGGAGAGTAGTAACCCTTGCCAAACCATACGAGTGAACCGTCAACAGAACAAGGTCCACAAGCAACACCGCCCTTTACATTATAGCTACCATCTGTCATCCAGCTTGGTTGGTCACCTGTAGCAAAGAAAAGCTGCTCACCACGCATCTCATAGAGACGTGGCATCAATGGATTCTCAAAACGGAGATATCCCTTCTTAAATTCCTTTGTATTTACGTCATATGTTCCATCTTGAACATACAACTGTGCATTGTACTCAAAATCGTCATTGTCAAATGCTGTTGGGTCACCAGACTCATTCTGGTCTGAGCCACCGCAACGATAGTATCCCTGACACTGGAGACGATACTGTCCCTTTGGGAGATAAACATACTGGAACAAATCGCAATCTGATCCATCATAAACTTCAAAAAGGCCGCCAGTCTCAGTAGTAGAACCTGAGCCCTTTGTCAATGTCCAATAATCCATTGGATTGTTTTCAAACTTGAGGTTACCCCAACCAATCTTGTCAGAGATATCCTCACCCTTAGTCCAGTTGCTAGCATCTACGTTCTGCTGCGCAAACGTAACAGAAGAGAATGCAGCAAATGCCACACCTAGTAAAGATTTTTTCATAAAAATAAAATATCAGTTAAAATACGGTTAATTAAGGCTTGTATCAGTCCTGCAATCAGAACCGCCTTAAAAATTCGGGGACAAAATAAGCACAATATTTCCGCCAAAGCTTTTTGTTTTGTTACAAGAGTTTTCCAAAATGTAAGATTTGGCTTGTTTTTCCGCTTTTTTCCACAAACTTCACACCATTTGCTCCCATAATGCGTTGCAGTATATATATAATAGGTATAAAGTACACCTTTTTAGTACCATCATTCATGATACAATCTAACGCAATATTTCACGTTTCTCGGACAAAAAACAACAAACAAAAAGCCGTTTTAGAGCCATTGATATTGGAATCCTTTCCAACACCAGCCCTAAAACGGCTATTATTGATATATATACAAGCCCTGTGTCTGTTGGGGGAGCCCCCACCCTTCTATTGCTTATGTTCCTTCACATACTCCGATGGAGTCATACCATACAATTCTTTGAAACTTGTGGAGAATGTAGAGAGAGTACGGAAACCTGTTGCCACGCTCACACCCGTCACGTCCATCTTGTGTTCAAGAAGGAGACGTGCAGCCTGTTGCAATCGTATTGTCTTAACATAGTTGAGAGGCGTCTGCCCTGTCAGTTCCTTTATCTTTCTGTAGAAATGAACACGGCTGAATCCGATAGTGTCAGCTATTGACTCCACAGACATATCAGGGTCATCAATATGCTTACTGATAAGCTTATTCACCTTTTCAAGGAACTGCTGGTCTGGTGACACAATATCAATCTTCTCTATTGTTGACTCCTTAACCATGTCAGCACCGTAGCGACCCTTGAGTGCCACACGTGACATGAGGAGGTTATTTACAGTTGCACGAAGAAGCTCAAGATTGAATGGCTTTGTCACATAGGCATCAGCACCAATCACAGCACCTGCAATCCTATCGGCATCAGTGGCCTTGGCTGTAAGGAGAACAACAGGTATGTGACACGTATTATAGTTTGCCTTGATACGCTTGCACAACTCATTACCATCCATAACTGGCATGGAGATATCAGATATTACTAAGTCAACGGCATCAGGATTCTTCTGTACATAGTCCCAAGCATCCTTTCCATTGCCACACTCCATAATGTTGTACTCAGCTTCCAACTCTGAGTGTATGTACTGGCGAATCTCAATCTCGTCGTCCACAACAACTACGTTGCATTTCTTGCCCGACTTCTTTGCCACCGTAGCAGCCAATGGAGTAATCTCTGGTTCACGCACCTCCTGTGGCTGTTCCTCTGCTTCCTTAACCTCAACAGCAGTACACTTTGACTCGTCACCCATTGGCATCTGTACGTACATATCCGTACCCTTACCCTCTGGGTTGTCCCTTACTTCTATAGAACCATTATGAAGTCCAACGAGCAAGTAAGTAAGGTTAAGACCAATACCAGTACCGATGTAACCATTCTGATGCTGTGAAGAATAGAAGCGACGGAACACCTTAGTCTTCTCCTCGTCAGGAATACCGACACCATTGTCTATCACCTCTATTGTGAACGACTGAGCATCAGTGACAGAAAGTACGAGCTTGATACTTCCGCCATCTGGAGTAAACTTGAAGGCGTTGCTAAGAAGATTCATCACAATCTTGTCAAGACTCTGTGCATCCACATACACGTCAAGCTTGTCCATAGAGTGTACGAACTCGTAGTCGATTGAACGAGAGCGAGCACTTATCTCGAACACCTCAAAGAGGCTCTGGAGGAATGACACTGCCTCAACCTTAGTATATTCTATAGTGAACTCACCCTTCTCAATCTTACGTACATCCATCAACTGATTGATAAGGCGGAGAATACGCTGTGCATTCTGGTGCATCAACTTGTAGTTACGCTGATGTACCTCATCCTTGTCTATGTTCATCAACTTCTCAAGAGGAGAGAGAATCAATGTCATAGGCGTACGTATCTCATGGCTTATGTTCATGAAGAACTGGATGCGAGCCTCGTTAAGTTGCTCCTTCTGTCTGTGATGCTCAAGTACCTTGCGAGCACGAATACGCTCCTTCACCTGCAAGTAGATAAAGTAAGCAGCAAGAAGGAACAGCAAGAGATAAATCACCTTTGCAATGACAGACGCATACCATGCAGGATGAACGCATATTGTCAATTCCTTCTCAGAAAGAGCCACGTCACTATGCAAAGCACGTACCTTGACCACGTAAGTACCCGGAGCCATATTGATGAATGACACAGTGTGCTGGTCAACACCAAGTCCTACCCAGTCACCGTCATTGACAGAATACTCATAGCGAATGCCCTGACCAGATATGTTCATCACAGCAAGGTCAAAGCTGAAAGTATTATCCGTTGCACAGAGGTCAACACGACTTGCATCAGTTATACATCCCTCGTATGCAGTATAGTAGCCAGACTTCTGTCCACCGCTTAAGCTCTTACCGAACACATAGAAATCGACAATCTGCACTACCGCATCCGAACTTATTCCTGTAGAAGACACCACTTCATCAGGGCGGAAGTAAGTGAGACCGTTTATACCACCGAAGTAGAGGACACCATCCATAAGCATGGAAGCATTGTCCGCAAACTCCTCGTTCTGCAATCCATCTACCTCGAAGTAGTTGTGTACAGCCCTACCCTTCTCTGGGTCGAAGCAACACAATCCTCTATGAGTTGACAACCAAATGGAACGTCCGTCCTTACTAATCTCAAGACTTGTCACCACGTCACTTGGAAGACCGTCATCTGTAGTGTAAATCTTGCAGTTGTTACGGTCAGAAGCAGTCCACTTGAGCAGACCGTCAGTAGTAGCTGCCCATACTGTACCATTGGCATCAACCCTGAGTGCATTTATCTGAAGTCCCACTCCACATCGTGCAACCGCCTGGAGCTTGTTTTCATTACCAAGGTTAAATATTTCCAATCCATCAGCAGTACCAACACACACGCGGTTACCACTCACCTTGATGGACTTAACGTAAGTGTTCACCAACACCCTGTATTTCTTCTGCGCAGAAGCATTAGTAACAGCCGTGAACGTCTCTATCGTTCCCTTAGCTGGATAATAGACACTTATACCATTACCCATGGTAGCCACCCATATATTGCCATTATGGTCAATATCAACGGAATAAGCATTCGACAAGTTGCCACCACCCTTCACTGTCTTGCCAATATTGGTAATCTGACCTGTACGTGTATTGTACTGCATGAAGTCGCCGATGGCAGAACCGATGAACATATTACCGTCATTATCCTGACAAATGGCAGATACCGTTGTAGGAAGACCATCCACATGGCTACCCGTACGACCATCAAGACTAATCTGGTACAAGCCACAGTTGTCAGTAGCCACCCACACACCGTCCTTGCCCTTGTTGGCAACGGCAGTCACACAGTTAGTACCAATAACGTTGCAAGAAGAAGAGTTTCTTCCTACATATGAGAAGAGAGTGCGACTGAAAGGCATGACAAAGACACCCTTCCAGAACACGCCTATCCAAAGATTCTGCTTATTGTCAAACAGCACATCCTTCACATTTGCCTGTGTAAAATCAAAGTCAAGGGAACGCACGTTACTCTGCATAAATCTCTTTGTGTGTACATTATAGAGCTTGAGTCCCTGTCCGTCCGTACATACTCCCACGTAACCGTTCTCAGCATTGACTACGGTTGACGTAACGAAGTTCTCATTGTCTGGAGAAATCTTGACAAGCTGCTTAGCCTTCAAATCATAGCGGAAAAGACCGTCGTGAAGACGACCGACATACACGTTGTCATCATCGCCAAGACAAGCACACACAACGTCATTGCTATTGTCAATGCGCACGAATGACTTTGTGCCCTTCTTCTTGTAGTGCAACTCGTGCATATCGTTCACAACAAACAGGTCACCCTTTGAGTTCCTGACAAGCTGTGCACACGAAACATTTGAAGTGATGTAGTCCGAACAACTCTTGCACACAAGCTCACCATTCTCTTCCACCACGTTATAGCTGACGTAGCCACCCACGAAGGCAGCCACCTCCTTGTCGCTCATCTTGTACATGGAAGACACGTGAAGGGGAAGCGTGTCGTTGTTCTCTCCAAGGAATGGTATTAAACGGAAAGAGTCTGTACGATAATTATACTCGTACAGACCTCTCTTTGTTCCTACAAGTACACGATTATTGTCAAACTCCATCAAGCACACAACATAGTTGAAGCCAAGCGAGTTGGCATTATGCTTGTCGTGATAGTATCCACGGAGCTTGGCACCGTCATATCTAAAGAGTCCGTCCTGCGTTCCAATCCACACATTGCTACGGGAATCTTGATAGATATCGCGCACCTGACTATTTTGTAAGCCTTGTTTTGGTGTCAAGGATATAACATTCTGACCGTTTACATTTACGTTAGTAAGTAAACAGGCCAGTAAAACAAAGGCATAAAATCTTGCAGATAATCTTTTGGCTAATTGAGTGTTAGTAATAGAGATATTCATAAAAGGATTTCTTTAGGTGCGTCAATACAACGGCATTGTTGTAGAGACGCACCTTTATTTATATTTGCAAGTGCAAAGATAACGAAATTATTTTACAAATACCTTCTTGCCATTAAAAATATACAAACCTTTCTTAGTATTTTTAACTTTTCTACCCATCAAGTCATAATAAGCACCATCCTCAACAGCCTCTGTACCCTCACAATCAATGATGGCAGTAGGAGTCTCACCATCATTGCTGAGGTAAACTGCAGTAGGCACAACACTTGACGAAGTACCGTTACCGTTCAACTGGAAGCCAATCATGTATAGATGAGAGAGGTCAAGGTCAAAGCCATCAGTCTTCTTGAGAGTGGAAAGTTCAATAACCTTTGTAATACCATCCAATGCAACCTCTGCACAAGGAGAGAGATAGTCGTCAACATCATAGAAGCGAATAAAGGCATTGGCAGATGGCGTACGAGTGAATTTCAAAACCAAATATTTGCTATCAGTCAAGTCAAGTCCCTTTGAGTATCTCCAACCACCAAAGTTATTATCAGTTGACTTGTAAAGAAGACGTACAGACGATGCTGACACTTCACCCGGAACATAGAGTGAAGGGTTGAAGTCGTCCTTGTTAAGTGGGAAAGGATTACTCTGATAATCAAAATCAATCACAGCCTTTTTGTCCAAGAGAGAGAGCATCGTCTCTGCATAACGCTTACCAATCATACGGTAGCCCTCTGCTGTAAAATGAAGACCATCGGATGCAGCAGGACAACTAACAGAAGAAATGACAGCAGAGTTTGGAATAACGCTCTTAGTCTTGGCAATCACTGTATTATGTCCATAGCAGACACCACCCATATTCTGGCGAACCAACTCTCCTATGAGCAATGGACACTCTTCCTCGTTAAGACCGAGTTCATTGAGAAGGCGAATATATACACGCTTCACACGTACAGGCCAGTCCTTCTGTCCGTTGTTTGTACATCCCTGATGCAAGAGCATACCCTTGATGACACCCACCTTCTGTGCCTTCTTAGCAAGGTTCACAAGCTCACGGAATGGGTTATTGTTATATTCCTTGCAATAAGCCTTAAACCAGTCAGCCTCACCACTGATATACGCTGCACACTTGTCCTCATCGAAGAGGTCGATGCTTGCACCACCAACAGCCACGTTAATAACTCCAACCTTTATTTCCTCTGGGAGATTGGCAACCATCTCACGTCCGAAGTAATCTGCAGGAGTAAGTCCAGTGTTGTTGCGGCACAAAGGAGGATAGGCAACGTACCAGTTACCCTTAGTGCGTGAAGAAGACGACATATTAACAGCAGCCATCATACGGAAACGAGAGTCTACACCCACACGGTCCTTTGCCTCTATTGCAGCATTTCCCTCCATGTTTGACTGTCCAAAACAGAGGTAGATGTGGAAGTTAGAGTCGAACTCAGTAGGCTGAGTCATTGCACCGCTGTTTACGGTTTTGGCAATGTTATCAACCTGCTTGTTGAACGAAGTGATATAGCGAGCGAGGATAGACACAGCAGAAGCGAGGTCACTTGTGCTACTTTCCTTCATTGCCTCCAAGTCATATTCTGCCAACTTGTTCTTCATTGTATTAAAGACAGTCTTTGACGTCATCTCCGGAATGTTCTCCCACTCCTTGAGTAATGCCTCTGCTCTATTGTAAGTCTGCAAGAACTCCTCGTATGGAGTCAACAGAGAGAATCTCTTGCAGAAGTTCCATATTTCCTTTGCGTTCTGCTGTGTAGGCCAGTGTCCGCCGTTGTCGTATGAGAAGAGAACAACCTCACCATCGTTGGCAGTTGTAGTCCACACTTCCTTCTTACCTGTCTTTCCTGCAGGAGTAGTGTAGCCATTTGTAGTCTTGCAAGTCACAGTTCCCAATGACTTGGCAACGTTCTCCACATAGGCATGAATACCATACTGCTCGTAGCCGAACACATCATCACCGTATGCATGACAGTGAATGAGGTGTATTGGTCTCTTAGCATTCTTAAGATTATTCCAAGGTGACTCAGAGAACTGGATGCCACTCGTAGGAGCAAAGGCTGCGAACGCCTCCATAACCTTTGAAGTGCTCTGGTTCAAACTGTGGTAAATGAGCATGCTTCCCATTGAGAAGCCTGACCAATATACACGAGCCTTGTTTATCTTGTATCTATTATACATTTCCGTGATAGTCTGGAGTACGAAGTCTGTATCTCCTGTACCTCCTGTGTCCCATGTGTTGCCATTGCTACGAAGATAGGCAACAATGAACTTCTCTGAGTCAACAAGAGTGTAGAGCTGGTCAGAATCATACTGGTACTTTGGGTCTTGATTCATACCATGGGTGACAATCATAAGTGGTAAGTTATCAGTAACAGTAGTAGGGGTGAACACGACCATGTTACGGCTTTTACCGCCAACAGTAATGTCCACGCTCACCTGTTTGTAAGCGTATGATGCGATGAACAACATACAGAATGCAAAAAGTAATGATAATTTCTTCATTTTTTTGATATTTGGTATTAATGTTAGTTGTTACTTTCCTATGGTTATGTGAGGTTGTACAACCATACAGCCCTACTATTATCAGGTCTTACAGTAAGTCATTACGACAGCACTACACCTCTAAGCACAGCGACCCACAAAACCACTACAAAGTAACAAAAAATAAAAAGGAAACATTACACAGAATGTTTCCTTTTTATTACTGTATGTTACAAAGCCCTCCTTTTGCGCTTTTAGTTAATCATCATCGAAAGAGTAACCAAAGTTCCTCCCATCGTGGAGATTGCGAGGGAGCCTTATTTCAATTCCTCCATTCGACTTTTGAGTAACTAAGACCCCTCCACTCGGGGAGGTTGGGAGGGGGCCTTTATTAAAGCTTCATTGTTATCATCTGAACTGAGTAAGGTGGAAGCTCAAGAGTCATGTTCTTCTTCACCTTGATATTTTCCTTCACTGGAACTACAGGCTGCTTGTCGTAGTTGTTCTCATCGTCAAGGTTACCCTTGAGAGTAGTCTTTACTGCATTAGGCTTGATAGAGAAACGTGAAAGGTTCAAAGTAGCAGACTTAGTGTCAGCTGTGTTGTTTGCAACCTTGACATAAAGCTCACGAGTCTTAGTGTTGAGCACTACAGACTGACCGAGGAGGTGGTTGTCAAACTCGTTCTCGCCATTAGCGAACTTAACGCAGTCACCATAGAAGTAGTTACCAGAAGACTGTCCGAACATCTGCTGAACGTAGTAGCTGCATGTATAGTATGGACGCTCATTGTCGAAGTAAATCAAATCTGGGTTCCAGTTAGTGTTGTGCTTGTAAGCAAAGAGTGGAGCGTATGAAGTCATGACCACAACGTCACCATTGCGCTCAACGTGCATCAAGTAGATAGCCTCTGCAAGAGCATCACCCCACTGGTTCATCATGCCGTGGCTACGGTCCTGAACTGAGTACTCACCGAGATAAACCTTTGTCTTACGGTCACGTGGATAGTCATCATACTGACGAGAGTCGATGAACATCTTGCGTGGGTCATAGTAGTGCTCGTCAATGATTGGGAGTCCTATTTCCTCAGCAAGCTTCCATGAGTTCTCATAGTCAGGGTTGCCCTTATGTGAACCAGGACCTGCAGTACCAACAATCACGATGTCTGGGTACTTCTCAAGCACCTTATTATACATATACTTGAAACGCTCTGCAAACTCTGGAGTAATCTTCTCCTCATTACCGATACCGAGATACTTGAGGTTGAAAGGCTTTGGATGTCCTGCTTCAGCACGAACCTTACCCCACTTAGTGTTAACGTCACCGTTAGCCCACTCGATGAGGTCGAGAGCATCCTGAACCCACTCGTCCATCTCGTCCATAGGCACTACCTCCTGTGCTTGAGTCTTCATTCCCCAGCCACCGTTTACACCTTGGCAGCTAACACCACATGGAAGGATAGGAAGTGGCTGCATACCCATGTCCTCACAGAGCTGGAAGTACTCGAAGTAACCGACGCCCATTGACTGATTGTAGCCCCAAGTGTTCTTGAGAGCCTTACGAGTCTCCTTAGGTCCTACTGTTGTCTTCCAGCGGTAAGTATTCCAGAAACCGTCACCACCACCGTGGACAACACATCCACCAGGGAAGCGCATGAACTTAGGGTTCAATCCTGCGAGAGCCTCAGCCAAGTCCTTGCGGATGCCGTGACCCTTGTATGTATCCTGTGGCATGAGTGAAACCATATCTACGTCCAACTCTCCCTTCTCCATCACGAGAATCTGAAGGTTAGCGTTCTTGCAGTCCTCACTTGCTGTGAGAGTAGCTGTATATTTCTGCCATTCCTTGTCAAACACGTTGAGAGTAGTCTCAGCAAGCACCTTGCGGTTGTCGCCGACAAGTACGATGCGAACAGGCTTACCCTTGCCAGTCACGTTACGCATGAACACAGAGAAGTCATACTTAGCACCAGCCTTCACATTCATTCCGTTGAAGCCGTCATTGCGCATTCCTACACCAGTCCAACCGTCGAAGTCATAGTAATGACCTACGCGCTCAATAAGCACGCGCATGTAAGTAGGATTGTTTGGGTGAAGAGGATTGTCCGTCTTGGCAGCAATGTAACCTGCAGAGTGTCCAGGACGCTCAAAGCGCCAGCATGTACCAGGACCCCATCCGTCGCGAACGGTTGGGTTATACTCGAACGAGCCGTTCTGCACGAGGTCTGCATTCAAACCACCGTCGGCAGCGAAACTGATATCCTCGAAGAAGATACCGATAAGTTCATCACTAATCTGCTTACCTCCCTGTGGAGCAGACATCTGCTTCTGAGCTGAGAGAGGGAGCGATGTGGCAATGGCGATTGCCATGAGAGTATTAAGTCTTTTCATCTCTAAATGTGTTATTTGGCAGTCTCTGTCCGAGTTGCCTTGTCAGTTAAAGTATTTCGGATGCAAATATAACAATTTATAGCAAACCGTCAAAACATTCAACACCCTTTTGATACATACCACTATACTTTTTGTTACAAGCGAGACAAGAACAATTAGGAATGAAGTTGGAATTTGCCCTAATAGACATCACCACTTAAACACCGAACGTATATGAAAGTCTCAAGTGTCCCGTCCTGTCCACTAAGGTCGATAGGCACTTCCTTGTAAGTCGTTTCAGAAGCAAGCGTACCATTGTATGGACGATAGGCAGCATAGGAATTGCCGTTCTCCAAATCCCGGCCAGCACCATCGAACAAAGCAAAGTGAGCATCAGTATTGGCAGACACACGAAGCATCTGCTTTGCCAGACTGTTGGTAGTAGGCTTAACAGGAAAGACACCAATAGCATCACCATCAGCCCAAGCGAACATAAGGCTCTTGTCAGTAGCAGTAAGCGACGTACGTGTCTCGTCATCCCATTCAAAAGGATGACTCTGAATGATCACCTTACCAAGGTTACTTTCCAAATGATTACTCTCCACCTCTACCAACTCCGATGAACACGAAGCAAGTAAGAACATAGGGATAAGTTCAAAGAGTTTTTTCATCATTTAATTAGTTTTTTAGTCATTGTGTTTCCAAAAACAAAATTACTCCATTATTTTGAAACAGCAAAACAAACTAACATAAAAGACATACGAAATGTGCAATAGAAATTACTCATTCCTCATTATTTTCGTGAGGAGCGATGAGGACTCATTGAGGAGGAAAAAGCCCTCTCCCAGCCTCCCCGATGGGATAAGCTTTTAGATACCTCACAGCTGAAAGTATTAACACAAATCAACGGCAACATTTGCATGTTAATTGTTAATTATTAATTGTTAACTGTAGGTAGTATTTTTAGGGGAAATATACCATTATGCTACTTGCTTACGAACACTCGTTTTCTTTATGTCAATCGTCTTGTTGCGGAAAAATTAGGGAGGATTGACGAACCATTAGCGAAGGATTAACGGAGAGTTGCCGATTGACATTTTGTCAACTATCCGCACATAAAATACCCGTCTGATGAGCATCGGGCAAAAAGTTCGCTCGCCACAGAAAAAAATTTGTTCCCGACGACCTTTTTACGAACAAAGCCGTTCGGAACGTTTTGTTCCAAACGGCTTTGTTGACATAAACCTCATCCCTCCATTAGGGGTGACTGAGGGGCTATTTACTTATTGAAGAACTTCTTACCGTTCTGGATGTAGAATCCCTTTGGAGTTCCATTGATAATACGGCCTACAATATCGTACTTATTGTTGTCATGTGACTTATCCGCAGATACTGTTGCAATGGCTGTTGCGTCTGTCTCGCCATCGTTACTGAAGAATGTCTTTGCAAGATACATCTTTGATGCAACAGATGTAAAGTAAACAAGACGGATGTTTGTAAGATCGAGGTCTTTGCCCTCTACTGTCTTGATTGTTGTGAGGTCAATCTGATTGTGAGAACTTGATGCATCAAGTGTTACCTCTGCATAGTCACCCCAGAAGTCGTGAGTGTCGTAGATGCGAAGGTTAATCTTCCTTGATGTCACTCGATAGAGGTCAACAACAAGATACTTGTAGGCAGACACATCGAGTGGTTCCTCAAATCTCCATCCTACAGCTCCATTATCATTCTTGAACTCGATGATTGCATATCCATTACCCTTAGTGAATGTATTTTCATAAAGAAGGTGGGGGTTGACATAGTTTGCTTCCAATGCCAATGGATTCTGTGGAATCTCCTGATATGGCTGGTAACGCTCCTCTGATGGGTAGTTTACTTGTGCATATTCCTTATACCACTTCCAGCATGCTTCACCGCAAGCCTCTTCCACTCCTGTGAACGCAGGCTTAACAGTCACCCTACTGATATCTGGCTCTGTATACCTATTGAGATTTGGCTTTGGCAAGTATGATGACCAGTCGAGGTAGCAATCTGTACCAGAGAGTGTCATTGAGATATTCTGGTAGTAGTCAAGTGTTGCCTTGTAAGCCTTACCCCACTTTGATGTGCTACCTGTAGCCCAAGTACCGTAGTTGGCTGGTACCCATTCTCTATGTTCATTATAATGGCCTGCTCCTGGCTTTTCCGGACTCCAGTCAACCTCTGTGATTACGATTGGGTTTGTACGAACAACTGGAACTTGGTTACCAAAGTTGTTGATGGCATTTGTTGTGTTATACGAATTGTCTGATGTTCCGTACCATCCGCTGTAGTCATGAACAGCAAAGCCAAGATTGTGGAGTGGATCCTTGACCGGATACTTTGTATATGCAGCATAGCTTGACTGCCATCCCGTACCTGGAACCCAGATGATTCCCTTGAAGCCATTCTCTCGAATCTTGTTGATGACTGGCTGGAAGAAGTCACGAAGTGCCTGATCCGTCTGCTGACCGTTGGCTGCATGGATGCGCACTGGCTCATTTGCAAGCTCAATACTGATGTGCTTGTAGTATTTCTTTACCGTATCGTTCTTTGTCACAATGTCCCATACTGTGAGGAGGTAGTTCTGATAGTCTCCATCAACATAAATGTCACCAGGACACACACCAGGTGGACGCATGATGACGTGCATACCTCGTCCCATAGCCGCCTTAGCTATCTCTGTATAAAGAGTTCTCATGTATTTTGTGAGGCGATTCTTGTCGAACTGATGAGTATCAGCCTCACCACTTACTTCCACACCCTGAGGGTCGTATGTCTTTCCATCCTTCTGAGTAAATCCTGTTCTGCTGACGCTACTATTGTTCGTCCAACATGGGTCGAGGTGGAGACGGAAAATGTTGCAGTATGTTCCTTTCTCTGGCAAAGTCGTTGCATAGAAAAGGCTCTTGAAATAGCTGATACATTGTCTAATATTTGTCGCCCCATTAGAAGAGCTGTTTGGGTCAATGTATCCCCATCCTTCCTTAACACCCCATCTGTTGCTGTTGAAGTATGGGCTTGGGGTGTCCATGTAACCGTGAAGCACCACAATGTTACCAGCATCATCCTTGAGGTTGTTTCCATCCACATGAATACCTGGTGCCATCTGGGCAAAGGTAAAAGTAAATGCGAATTGTGCTAAAAATAGCGAAAGTAAAACTTTTTTCATATTAATTAATAATGTAGTTAATTATTTGCTCACAAAGAAACGTAAACAAGTACCCGTTTGGACTTGTCTTTTCCGTCCATTTTGCGTCGGTTCACATCTTGCTATTTTTACTTATGAAGTCATGGTGTATTATGCTTCTTTAACTTTCACGGCAATATGCTTATCAACTGCGGTAAATGGTTAGAAATGTTTTTTGGAACATACCAAAGGTTTAGTGCTGCAAAATTACACCATAATATATATTGGCGCTTTTGCAAATGTAAACATTTTTTCATGATTTGTTACATTGTTTCATTTTCTGCGTCGATATAACAAATTTGAAAGTTTTTGAAACCTGCAAGAAAATACATTTTTTGCATGGTGTCTATCTTTGCAGCGTCAAACACGAACGAAGTGATTTCGGTTGTATTGGCAGTTAGTGGATTTTATTTATTAGGTTATTTTTTTAGAATAATTTTTTTGTTAGTATAGAGATAAATTAAGTTAGTATAATGGTGACTGAATCGTTAGTCGATTTAAGTTAATGAGATTTATTGATAGGTTAAGTTGGAAAAGATTTGTTTAGGATAATGTCGATTGGAGATTCACATCTCCATCCACATAAAAAAGGCTTGCTCTCAGAGATGACTGCAAGTCTTTTTTTAGTTTTAAGCACAAAGACCTTCTCTCCCCCATCCCCTCTCTCCCTCTATGGGTGACTAATGCAATACGTGAGCATGCGGTAGGAAGGTTATAAGGTTATGCGGTTTTACGGTAGGACGTTTTAGTTTTTTGGTAGGACGCTATTTTAAACCTCGTGGAGAACTAAAGGTCAAAACGAAGATTTAGTGCGAACGCGCATGACTCGACGTTTATTTTGACATTACTTTGATACTACGTTATTATTAACATATAAACTGCATCGAAGTTTGATACGGAATAGTAATCCGAAACGACTGTCGGTGAAACATTAATTCTATGAACAAGTATTTAATCTTTTCAATGCTGTTGCTGGGTGCAGCAAATGTATATGCCCAGAAGTCTCCTAATGGTATTATTAAGGTGGAGGCAAAGAACGAGGAAGGCCTGGTGGTGAACTACTCAGGCAAGCCTTTGTATAAGGTAAACATCAACGTGAAGGGCAAGAAGCCTTTCAATACGCAGAAGTATAGCGAGGTGTATGACATGCGACTTGGAAAGCGAAGCCATTGTGAGAATGCTTGCAATGAGGCTAAGTACAAGATGACGGATGGCAAGACACTTGTCGTAAGAGCATATAATGACGGTGTGGTATGGCGAACAATAGGTGGCGACATCAAGGATGTGACACTTGACATGAGTTCGGCTAAGAATAGCTGGTTGCAGAAGTGGACAGAGCCTTATGAGTTCTTCTATGACCTGAACGTCGAGGAGGCTGCTGGTAAGCGATGGGCTTACCCTTCACTTTTCGAGTACAACAACGACGTGTTCGTACTCATCACGGAGTCAGCTATCGAGAAGTACAACAGTTCGTCTTGTCTCTATTCAGCTGACAGCAAGGGCGTGTTCCGCGTCGTACCTGACAATAACGAGGTTGAGTGCCAGCAATCTCCTTGGCACGTTAGTATCATAGGTAGCAAGAAGACTGTTGTGGAGTCAACTCTCGTGACTGACGTTGCACCTGCCAATCGTATTGGCGATGCGTCTTGGGTTAAACTGGGAGTCGCTTCATGGGTCTATTGGGCATACAATCACGGCTCAAATGATTTCAACATCATTAAGAAGTACGTGGACATGGCTAAGGAACTGCATCTTCCTTACGTTCTCATTGATGCCGAATGGGATGAGATGAAGGACGGCAAGACGGTTGAGGATGCAATCCGATACGCTCGTGAGTGCAACGTTGACCCAATTATCTGGTACAACTCGTCCGTAGGATGGATTGACGGTGCACCTGGTCCTAAGTTCCGCCTCAACAAGCCTGAAGATAGGGAGAAGGAGTTCGCTTGGTGCGAGAAGGTTGGTGTCAAGGGTGTGAAGATAGACTTCTTCTCAGGTGACAACCAGAAGAACATGCAGTACATGATTGAGTTGCTCGAAAGTGCTGCGAAGCATCACCTTACAGTTAACTTCCATGGTGCTACCCTACCACGCGGATGGCAGCGTACGTATCCTAACCTCGTGAGCACAGAAGGAGTTTACGGTGCGGAATGGTACAACAACGTGCCTACGTTCACTACTAAGGCTGCACGCCACAACGCTACTCTTCCATTCACTCGCAACGTTGTCGGCTCAATGGACTACACTCCTTGCGCATTCACTGATTCACAGCATCCACACATAACTACTCACGCTCATGAGCTTGCACTCACTTGTCTCTTCGAGTCAGGTGTTCAGCACCTTGCTGACCGTCCTGAGAGTTTCCTCGCACAGCCACATCCTGTTAAGGATTACCTCGGAATGCTACCAACAGCATGGGATGAGACACGCTTCATCGACGGTTATCCTGGAGAGTATGTCGTAATGGCTCGCCGTAAGGGAGACAAGTGGTTCATAGCTGGTATTAACGGAACAGACAACGAGAAGGTAATCCCAACAGGCCTTGCATCCTTAAGTGGTGATAAGCACAACCTCTACCTCTTTGAAGATGGAGATAGCAAGGAGAATCCATGGAAGCTCCGTCTCTTTGCCGACTATAAGGACATTCCGTCTACTATTACATGCAAGCCTCGCGGTGGTTTCGTACTTGTCGTGAACTTCCCTGAAAGTAGAATAAGCGGAGAATCCAAGTAACCGCAACCATCTATTATATATAGGTATAGAAAGCTATTATATAAAGGTAAAGGAACAATTACATATAAATACGAATAGCTATAATGATGGAACTCAATAAGTAGTAATTAGGCGATGGCTTTGTTTATTCCTTGACAACTCAGCTTGCCACAGGAATAAGCAAGGCCTTCACCTTATATAATATATAGGCGTTCCGTTGCATAGCCACTTAACACATAATATTAACTAACACGCAAGTGATATGAAAAACTCTTTACTTTTTCTGTTTTTGACAATGATTGCGCATAGTACCTTTGCGCAAAACCCGATAGTGTCCCACTGCTATACGGCTGACCCTGCACCGGTTGTGTTCCCAGGTAACGACAGCCTCTACGTCTATTGCGACGAGGACATGAACGTAGCTGGAGTCAATGACTTCTACTATATGGAACGCTACCGTGTCTTCTCTACCGTTGACATGGTAAACTGGACTGACCACGGCAACGCTATGCCCAGAACAACGTTCAAGTGGGGGCGCGAAGGAACGTGCTGGGCAAGTCAGTGCACAAAGAAAGGCGACTATTACTATTGGTACATCTGCCTTAGCAAGCCAAACGACTGGCGACACTACATAGGCGTTGGTCGCAGCGACAAACCGTCTGGTCCTTTCACTGACCCAATAAACAAGCCTATGTTCGACACAGGCGAAGGAGGCGATATCGACCCTACCGTGTTCATAGATGATGACGGCAAGGCTTACCTGTACTGGGGCAACAACAAGCTCCGCTACTCAGTGCTCTCTACCCGAATGACAAACGGAACGACTCCTAAGACCATCGCCCTCACAAAGAATGCTTTCGGAGGCGTGAAGGCAACTAACCCGGCAGACGGAAAGGAGTACATCGACGGAGTGGATTGCTACGAGGAAGGTCCTTGGCTCGACAAGCGTGGCGACAACTACTACCTTATCTATGCTGCCGGTGGTGTGCCTGAACACATCTCCTACTCAATGAGCAAGTCGCCTACAGGCCCTTGGGAATACAAGGGAGTCGTAATGTCACAGGACAACAACACCGGCTCATTTACCAACCACAGCGGTATTGTCCACTACAAGGACAAGGACTACTTCTTTTACCATACAGCATGGGCACCAGGAGGTGGTGGCTTCAACCGAAGCATGGCAGTGGACGAGTTGACGTTCAACGAGGATGGTACTATCAAGCCAGTCAAGGCTACGCGCACTGGCGTTGCACCTCTCTGCACTCTCAACCCTTACATCCGTCAACAGGCTGAGACCATCAACAAGGCGGAAGGCGTGTCAGTCGTTGGTAACGAGAAGACTGGAGTGTATGTTACGAACATACACAAGGAAGACTACATAAAGGTGCGCAACGTAGATTTCGGCGAGGAAGGAGCCAATAGCATGACGGCTCGTGTTGCTACTGGAATGAACAAGTCTGTTGCACTTGCCGTTCGCATCGGTTCAAAGACTGCCACACCTATTGGCCGTGTCACGTTCTCATCAACAGGAGGTGAAGAGGTATGGAACGAGAAGGTCATAGAGTTCTCAAAGAAAGTTACTGGCGTGAAGGATGTCTATTTCACGTTTGCCGGAACTCCTACTGACGGCGTAAGCACTCTCTTCAACTTCGACTGGTGGAAGTTCAATACCGAAGCCGAGACTGCAGTACGTTCCGTTGAGCTTACTGCCACTGAGAAGGACGGCGCCATCTACGACCTCACAGGCCGCAAGGTCAGTGTCCCATCCAAGGGCATATATATAAGAGGTGGAAAGAAAGTGAAACTATAAACCAAGCTAATAAACACTTACAACTAATCAAGACTTAATATGAAGCACTTACTTAACCTGGCACTGGCAATGAGCATGTTCTCAGTTGCCAACGCACAGAAGCTGAACCTGCCAATCATTCAGACGAAGTACACAGCAGACCCTGCGCCTTACGTTCACGGTGACACGGTCTATCTCTACACAACGCATGACGAAGAAGGTGCAGGCGGATTCCTCATGAAGGACTGGCTGCTCTACACCTCTACTGACATGGTGAACTGGGAAGACCACGGAGCGGTTGCATCCCTAAGGGACTTCAAGTGGTACAAAGGCAACAACGGAGCGTGGGCAGAACAGGTCATTGAACGCAACGGCAAGTGGTACATGTACTGTCCTATACACGGCAACGGCATAGGAGTGCTTGTTGCCGACTCTCCTTTCGGACCGTTCCGTGACCCACTCGGTAAGCCTCTCGTGTGGCAGAAGGACCACTGGTACGACATCGACCCTACTGTCTGGATTGACGACGACGGACAGGCTTATATGTACTGGGGCAATCCAAACCTTTACATGGTCAAGTTGAACGAGGACATGATTTCCTACTCAGGAGACATCGTGGAGCATCCTAAGATTAAGGACTACCAGGAAGGACCTTGGTTCTGGAGCAGAGTTAATGCCAAGGGTCAGAAGAAGTACTACATGGCTTTCGCTTCCACTTGTTGTCCAGAGGGTATCGGATACGCCATGAGCGACAAGGCTACTGGTCCTTGGGAGTACAAGGGACACATCATGGACCACACTCCTCAGACACGAGGCAACCACCCTGGTATTATTGACTTCAAGGGTAAGTCATACTGCTTCGGACTCAACTACGACATCTATCGCTTCGAGACATCAGCACACGCCGAGCAGCGTAGCGTATCGGCTGCTGAGATGACATACAACGAGGACGGAACCATTCAGGAACTACCTTACTTCCTCCACTGCAAGTTGGAACAGGTTGGTTCGTTCAATCCTTACCGCCGCGTCGAAGCCGAGACAATGGCTTGGGGCTATGGTCTCCGCACGACTCGTGAGAACCCATCAGGCCCTTGGAACCCTACTCTCTTCGTGACTGACATCGACGACGGAGAGTTCATCAAGGTACGCGGAGTGGATTTCGGCAACAATAGCGAGCGCATCAAGTTCACAGCTTCTTGCTCAACGCTCCTTGAGGGCGGCGAGATTGAGGTGCGCATTGACGACGTGGACGGCAGACTGCTCGGAACAGTTGTGGTAAGCAATACCAAGTTCAAGTATCAGGAATTCTCAGTGGCTCTCGCTCCAGTTCGCGGCAAGCACGACCTCTACTTCGTGTTCAAGGGCACACGACTACAGAAGAAGAACCTCTTCAACTTCGACTGGTGGCAGATGTCACTACTCAAGAAGGGCGAGGCAACTGTGTCACGCATCGTTGAGGAAGGCGGAACGGGCAAGTACAAAGCTGTGATGCAGGCGTTCGACGGTTTCGAGGCACACACTGTATTCATGCCACAGGACCTCAGCAAGTTCAGCAAGAAGAACCCACTCCCAGTACTCGTGTGGGGCAACGGTGCGTGCACCAACTCACCATGGGAGCACTATAAGTTCCTCAATGAGATAGCTTCTCACGGCTACCTCGTCATAGCTACTGGCTACATACCTCTCAACGACAAGCCATATCGTGGCGATATGTCAACCACACAGCAGCAGGTTGAGTCAATGGACTGGGCGATAGCTCAGAACGAGGACAAGGACAGTCCTCTCTTTGGCAAGGTCAATACTAAGGCTATCTGTGCTTCCGGCATGTCATGCGGTGGTCTCCAAACTCTCTACAACTGCGCTGACCCACGCATCACTGCATTGATGATATGTAACAGCGGACTCTTCGACAATAGTGGAAACCCAATGCCTGGTATGCCTATGCCTGCCAAGACAAAGCTTGAGGAGATACACTGCCCTATATTCTACATGCTTGGCGGTGAGACCGACATAGCGTATGGCAATGGTATGGACGACTTCAAGCGCATCAAGCACGTACCTGCAGTGGTCGCCAACTACCCAGTGGGTCACGGCGGTACTTACGGCGACCCTCACGGTGGAGAGTTCAGTATCCCAGCCGTTGCTTGGCTCGACTGGCAACTCAAAGGTGACAAGGAGGCTGCCAAGATGTTCATCGGTAAGAAGAACGGACTTAGCAAGCGCAAGGGCTGGACAGTTGAGAGCAACAGTCTCTTAAAGTAAAGGCCCCCTCCCCTCCCTCCCCCAAGGTGGAGGGTGACTATTGCAAGGTGAGTGGAGTCACAATATGAAAACATAGGGATTCAAAATGAATGTTTTCTTTTGTTTCCCTATGTTTTACTTTGTTTTTCCAACTGGCGCATTGGGCGCATAATAATACACAAAAAACATTAATCATCGTGAAAAAGCTACTCGTATTATCACTTATCGTTTCATGCTTTGCTACTATGGGAGCAAAGGCTGAATCGTTATCAACCACACAAGAACCTAATACAAACGGAGCGATAAAGGTACAGTTCATCACTCCCGACATAGTAAGGGTCACGTTTGGTTCGCAGTTGCAGAAGTATTCTTTGCCAACTGGTGGCAGAAGTATTCCGAAGTCTAACATTGGTAAAGGAAAAGCACTCTTCAGCACTATTGGCTCATTTGACATAAACTCGCTTAATAATTTCTTGAGTTTCGACCATGACAACAATACTGATGTGGTCATCAATGGATTACTAAATGAATTCAAAGTAGAATCACATAAAGACACTAAGTCTGATAAGAGTGTTTATACAAGTGAAAGTCTCATCGTTGAGTTAGACCATAAGACTGGCGCTCTTACCTTCATCGACCGTAAGACGGGACGCACCCTCCTTGCGGAGCGCAGTACCAAACCGCATGAGGCAGAGACTGTTGTGCAGGAGCGCATCATATACGACGAGAAGTCGGCACACATGGTAGAGACAGCCAACGGCAAGGTGACCGTCAAGGACATCATCCGTAGGGACACCATCGGTACAAGCACTAAGTACCGCGTCCACTTCCAGTGGCACGATGACGAGGCTCTCTACGGACTCGGCTCCCACATGGAAGACTACATGAACCTAAGAGGCAAGACCATGTACCTCACACAGCATAATCTCAAGGCGATGATTCCGGTACTGAACTCCACCCGAGGTTACGGTTTGCTCTTCGATGCAGGATGTGCTATGAAGATGCAGGACGACTACGTGGAGATGGAAGCTGCCAAAGTACTCGACTACTACTTCATCAAGGGAGAGACGCTCGACCGAGTAATAGCGGGCTACCGTCACCTCACGGGGCAGTGTCCAATGATGCCTCGCTATATGTTCGGCTACACACAATCTAAGGAGCGTTACACCTCACAGGACGAGATACTCCGCACCTTAGGTGAGTACCGACGTCGCCATGTACCAATAGATATGATAGTGCAGGACTGGAACTACTGGCCACAGGGATGGGGCTACATGAAGATGGACAGTACACACTACCCTGACCCTCGTGCACTCGCCGACTCCGTTCATGCACTCAACGCCAAGCTCATGGTCAGTATCTGGCCTAACCCACAGTATTGTCCACAGGCAGACGACTTCAAGCAGCGCGGCTACATGCTCGAGCACTCCGTCTATGATGCCTTCAGTGCTGACGCGCGCCGCCACTACTGGTCATACGCCATGCACGAGTTCTTTGAGAAGGGCTTCGACGCATGGTGGTGCGACTGCTCCGAGCCACTGGACGGTGACTGGACGTGGGGTCTCGGACAGTATGGTTGGGAGTGCCACGAGGAACGATGGAACCGTAACAAGGACATCCTCTCTGATGCTCTCGGTGCAGAGCGAAGCAGTCTATACTCACTCTACCATGCAATGGGAATATATGAGAACCAGCGACAGGTCACTGACCCAGTTCTCAGTAGCAAGCGCGTACTCAACCTAACTCGCTCCAGCTACGCAGGACAGCAGCGATATGCCACAATAACATGGAACGGCGACACCCACGCTTCGTGGGAATCCTTCCGCCAGCAAATACCAGCCGGACTCAACTTCATGTCCACAGGTTGCCCATACTGGACTGTCGATGTGGGTTCCTTCTTTACTCGCACCGACCCACGTTGGTTCTACAAAGGCGAGTTCCCTAAAGGCGCGAGTGACCCAGCTTACCGTGAGTACTACACCCGCATGCTACAATGGGGCACGTTCCTTCCTATGCTACGCAGTCACGGCTCAGACACTCCTCGCGAGATATGGAACTATGGCGAACCTGGGACACCTTACTACGATGCGATACTCCGCATGATAACTCTCCGCTACGAGCTTATCCCATACTCCTACAGCATGGCAGGATGGACCACACAGCATGACTACACAATGGCACGTATGCTCGCCTTCGACTTTGCCGACGACCCAAAGGTACTTGACATCAAGGACGAGTACATGTACGGACCTGCATTCCTCGTCAGTCCTGTGACAGAGCCATCAGTAACTACCAAGCGCATCTACCTCCCTAAGGGTGCCGACTGGATTGACTACTGGACGGGCGAACGCCACGCAGGTGGACAGACAGTGGAGTCGCACTTCACCATCAGTGAACTTCCCCTCTACGTCCGTGCCGGCAGCATAGTTCCTACTGCCCCTGCCACGGAGTACTCCGCTGCACAGCTTGACAAGGACATGACTCTCAACATCTACACTGGTCACGATGCCTCCTTCCTACTATACGAGGACGAGGGTGACGGTTATGCCTACGAGCAAGGTGCATTCACCGAGATACCGCTCACGTGGGACGAAGCGACTCGCACCTTCACTATCGGCACACGCAAAGGCGAGTACCAAGGTATGCAAGCTAAGCGCACATTCCTTGTTCGTGTAAATGGTAAAAAAGCAATCCCAATCAGCTACGAAGGAAAGCGCGTCTCTATTACGCTGTAAGTTTTCTCCCAGTTATTATGCGCCCAAGGCGCCAGTAGGAAAACAAAGGATTTCTTTGGCAATCCAAAGAAAACGGTGACTGTAGGGTAAACACAGAAAAAACAAAGAGCACAGAGGAAAGAGAATTAAAAAATCTCTGAGTCCTCTGTGCTCTCTGTGTTTAATAGAATCAGAATGTGCGGGAGCTGATGTTAACAGATATAGCAAGTTCCCTATTGCTTACTTACCCAACACTTCCTTGACGGCATCCTTGATTGCCTGTCCACGGAGACCGCGACGGAGTATTGTGCCGTCAGGACCGAATAGTATGATGTGAGGGATGCCATTAATACCGTAGATATCGCTGGCAATACGCTGAGTGTTCATAATCTGTGGGTACTCGATGCCGAGGCTTTCCATAGCACGCTTGGTGTCTTCTGGCTGATCCCACGTTGCAATGCCTATTACCTCGAAGTTGTCTCCGCGGTACTCTTTCCACACATCTATAATATTAGGTATCTCTGCTTTGCAAGGTCCACACCAGCTTGCCCAGAAGTCGGCAAGCACGTACTTGCCCTTGCCAACGTAGTCGGAAAGACGCTGTGTCTTGCCTTCGTACTCTACTTCAAAGTCGGTGAACTTCTTACCGACGGATGTTGGCTCCTGAAGCTTGAGCTGCTCTGCCTCGTACTTGCGCTGTGCCTCACGAGCACGTTCCTGTTCTTCGTAGTAGTCAAAGAAAAGGCGGAAGCGTCCATGTTGCATATCGGATGGGATGAGAGTAGAGAGCTTGCTCCATGGGAAGTTCTCACGCATGAGGAAGTATATTACTGCTCCTTCCTCTGTGATGTGCTCTGCAATGTATTTCTCCTTCTTGCCTTCTGCCTCTGCCTTAGTTGAATACTTCTCTGCATTGTCGCAGAACTCGTATGCATCGCTCCATTCCTTGTAGAAGCCTGTTCCTGTTACTTGGAACGTGCCGTTCTTAACGACAACGAGTGCATCGTCACCTGGGACAATAGGGAATCGGACACAGTGAGTGCAGATACTTCCGTCCGGGAAGGTGGCAGTGAAGTCTGCGAGACGTGGCTCAGCGAGCAGTGTCTTAAAGTTTGCCTTTCGGTTGTTGACTGGAATGTCTGCCACCTGTCGTGACGTCCTCATGTTAGCATCATAGAGTGCGACAAGATAGCCAGAGTCGTTGATGCCGTTAGAGGCATAGACCTCGACGTTGCAGTTAGGCTTGCCCTTCAGAGGCTTAACGTCATGGATTTCCCTTATAGTATAGTCGCCAAGGACTGCATTGAAGTGAGTCGTCTTCTTTGGAAGTGGTTCGTAGGACACGTATGCACCATAGAATCGGGCACCTGAGTCGCAGTTGTCATTTACCTTTCCATATACCACGCTGCGAAGCTTGTACTTGGTTCCTGCTTCGTCTTCAAGGTATGAGTCAGATGGTATCACCATATTATATAAGAAGTAGTCCTGTACGAAACGCACCACGGTTGCTGTGTCTGTGAAGAATACTTCCTTTGCATACATGGTCGACTGCCTACTGTCGCACATGACGTTCTTCCACTGCTTACCCTTCAGCTTTGGAAGGTGAGGCGACTTCCACTTGGTACGCTCACGCAGGGCGTGGATGCCACGGGAGAGACGTGTCTCATAGTTGTAGTCATAGTCATGGTCGTAGTAGCCGTTGTGCACATTGACAGTATAAGAGCTGTTAGGCACGAGCATGAGACCTATGCCATCGGAGCATACCTCACCGCCCGGGAAGATACAGCGAATGTAAGCAGCTGTCACCTTGTCAACGTTGAAGGTGTGAGTAAACTTCTTATCCACTACTGGAATGACAAGCGATGGTTTGTTCTCATCATACTTACCGTACTCGTCTGCTATGTATACGTTGTAGCAGGAGTCGGTGATGTTAGGATCGACAGTACCGTTCAGGGTGAATGTACCGTTCTGTGCAAAGCCGGTGCATGATAGCATGCTAAGGGCAGATGTTACTAATAAGTTTTTCATATTAAAGTTATTTTGTTAATTAAAAGACCACATGATGTGATGAATAAATGAGTTAGTTAATCGTATTTAGTAAAGTAGAGGCATGAGGTGCATGCCTACTGGGGAAAAGGGCAGAGCCAAGGACGGCTCTGAGACGCGAGCAGCTGGATGCTGGGGCAGAGACAAGGAGGGCTCTGGGATGCGAGCAGCTGGATGCTGAAGCAGAGCCAAGGACGGCTCTGAGACGCGAGCAGCTGGATGCTGAAGCAGAGACAAGGACGGATCTGGGATGCGAGCAGCTGGATGCTGGAGCAGAGCCAAGGACGGCTCTGGGATATGAGCAGCTGAACGCTAAGGCAGAGCCAAGGACGGCTCTGAGACGCAAGCAGCAGGACGCTGGAGCAGAGACAAGGAGGGCTCTGGGATGCGAGCAGCTGGACGCTGGGGCAGAGACAAGGACGGCTCTGAGATGCGAGCAGCTGGATGCTGAAGCAGAGACAAGGAGGGCTCTGAGATGCGAGCAGCTGGATGCTGGAGCAGAGTCAAGGAGGGCTCTGAGTCATGGGTAATGACAAAGGGAACATGGAGAGTACAGAGGACACGGAGGATGTTCTATACGAACACCTCTAAGTCCTCTGTGCTCTCTGTGTTTAATAGAATCAGAATGTGCGGGAGCTGATGTTAACAGAACCGCCGGCGTTCTTAGTTGAGTAGTAATAGACTCCGTAGCGGCAACCCATGAAGAACTTCTGCCAGTTGAAGGTCATCTTGAAGTCGCCTCCCATCTGTGCCCAGTGCTTGCCGTCGATGCAGTAGCGGAACTGTGCAAGGTCGGTGCGTGGTACGAAGTTGCCGTCGATTGCTATTTGGATGTTCTTTACCTTTGACTTAGGAATGGCAACGCGAGCCAGTTCTGTGCTCTTCACGCCTGTAACTGCCTTGTTGCGTGGGTCGAGTTCACACACGTCGTTGGTGAGTACGAGGAAGTACTTGCCGTTCTCACGGATGACTGACATCATGCCGGCGTTATCGCAGAACACGCAGAAGCCTGCCTTGTCGCCGTCCTTCATCTTGCTGGCGTCTATGCTCACAGTGTCTGAGCAGGTAGGTGCCCACATGCGCCAAGTGAGTGTGTTACGGGCGAGGAACATGTTGTCGACTGTCTTCGTGGTGCGGAAGGTATATGTGTTGCCGTTCTTTGTGAACGCTTCCTTCAATGGGTTGTGATTGAACTGGTAGTCCTTCGTCATGCTGATGCCTCCCTCGAGTCGCATCTGCTGACCGTACTTGCCTGTATAGTCCATGTCCTCAGTCTCCAGTGACATGGTCTCTGGCACGCGTGCTGTGTAGCGGTAGTTGTCGATGCCGTTTCCCTGCTCACGGATAACTTCGCCTATCATTGGCCATCCGTCCACCCATGTGCAAGGGCTGAGTGTGAGAACGCGTCCCACTCCAGCACGGTCCTGGAATATCACTCCGTACCACTCTCCGTGCTTTCCGTCCACGATGGTGCCTTGTCCTACAAATGGGAAGCCACCGAAGTCGCTCTTGACAATGACCTTGCTCTCGTATGGACCTTCGATGTTGCGGCTACGGTAAGCTATCTCGCAGCGACCTGACTGTGGCCATGCTATGCAGAGGAGATAATACATACCGTCGTGCTTGATGACGCGGCTTCCCTCGTGGAGACCTGCAGGGCGTCCGTGTAGCTCAAGCTTCTTGTGTACACCTCCCGGCTTCTCTGCTGTCAAGTCCTGGGTAAGCTCGACGAGAGTTATGTCGCCGCTTCCTGAGAACACATACACGCGGTCGTCGTCATCGAAGAAGAGGGATGAGTCGTGGTAGGCAGGGAGACGGCTGTGCAGTGTCCAGCCCTTTGCAGGGTCAGTAGTCTTGAAGACCATTGACTTGTGGGGATCGTCATTGGCAACGAACAGTGCCCAGAACGTTCCCTTATGGTAACGTATTGATGTTGCCCACTGACCGCGACCATAGACTGTACCTTCCTCGAGGTCGTATCGTGGGGTGTCATGTATCTCGTCGAAGAGGTAGCTGATGGTTTCCCAGTTAACTAAGTCCTTGCTTCGCATGATAGGACCGCCCGGTGTCATGTGCATTGTGGTGGTGACGAGGTAGTAGTAGTCGCCTACACGGATGATGTCCGGGTCAGGTGTGTCAGTCCACATCCAAGGGTTCTTCACTGTGACCGTCTTAGTGTCAGCTGCAGTACTGTTCTGTGCCGAGGCACACGTTGGCTGTCCGAGTAAAGCGATACTGGCAACCATAGCTATTAGCTTGTTCATGTTAAGTTTTTAGTAGTTTATAAGTATGTTAGTTCTTTACTGCGCAAAGGTAGCAAAGATAACTGACAACCATTCACCGTAATGTTACATAGTGTTTCGATTATGTAACAACAGACACATCAACAGGTACTAACAGCATGACCAACAGTCCCTCGCAGCAGTAATCCACCTCTGTTGGGACATTGGCTATTATATTATTATTAGGTGCACTTGTTCGCTACTGATGTGTGCCAAAGACGTCAGTAGTGGACAAAGCTATGCGATAGTGACTATGGTTACAAATCAAAAACTATGTGTTACATTTCGACAAAGGGAGGAAGGGGATAATTCGTAACTTTGCATACAGAAAACTAAACCTTGTACTTATACAACCTAACAAGTTATGAAGCGAAATACTCTCGTATTGATTATAGCAGGTGCAATGACTTGCATGAATGTCATGGCACAGCTACCTTACCAGAATCCATCACTTAGCGCACACGACAGAGCCGTGGACTTGTGCAGCCGTCTCACACTTGAGGAGAAGGCTCAGCTGATGCTGGACGACTCTCCGGCAATCCCTCGACTTGGCATCAAGAGATTCCAGTGGTGGAGCGAAGCTCTCCACGGAGTAGCGAACATGGGAAACGTTACAAACTTCCCTGAACCTATAGGCATGGCTGCATCGTTCAACAGTGACATGGTCTATAAGGTCTTCGATGCTACGAGCACAGAGGCACGTGCCAAGTGGAACCAGCTCATAGCTAACGGTCAGGACGTGACTCGCTTCCATGCACTCTCAGTGTGGACTCCTAACGTGAACATCTTCCGCGACCCACGATGGGGACGTGGACAAGAGACCTACGGCGAGGATCCATACCTCACTGGTGTAATGGGTAGTGCAGTGGTGCGTGGATTGCAAGGCGACGAGAGTCATAAGTATAGGAAGTTGTGGGCGTGCGCCAAGCACTACGCTGTACACAGCGGACCTGAGTGGAGCCGTCACACTGCGAACCTTACCGATGTAACTGCCCGTGACTTGTGGGAGACCTACCTACCTGCCTTCAAGGTGCTCGTTGAGGACGCGAAGGTTCGAGAGGTAATGTGCGCCTACCAGCGTCTGGACGACGAGCCATGCTGCAGCAGTACTCGTCTCTTGCAGGACATCCTGCGCAACGAGTGGGGCTTCAAGTACTTGGTGGTGAGCGACTGTAGTGCTGTGTCCGACATCCACGAGACACACAAGACATCAACCGACGCCGTTCACTCTTCGGCTCGTGCAGCACTGGCTGGCACTGACGTGGAGTGTGGCTACAACTACGCCTACAAGAGCATCCCTGATGCAGTCCGCCGTGACCTCATCAAGGAGAGCGAAGTGGACAAGCACGTCATCCGTCTGCTGGAAGGTCGCTTTGACCTCGGTGAGATGGACGACCCATCAATAGTGGAATGGTCAAAGATTCCTTCGAGCGTTCTTGAGAGCAAGGAACACTTGAACATCGCCCTTGAGATGGCACGCCAGTCCATGACCCTCCTACAGAACAGGAACTCTGTCCTCCCTCTCAAGAAGGGTGAGAAGATAGCAGTCATCGGCCCTAATGCCAACGAGAAGACGATGATGTGGGGTAACTACAACGGTACACCAACCACTACCGTAACCATCCTCGATGGTATTCGCGCCATAAACAAGAACGTACTGTACCTTCAGGGCTGTGACCTCACAGACGACCGCGTGGTGACAGACCTTTTCGACCAACTCTCCTACGAGGGAAAGAAGGGAATCAAAGGTACATTCTGGAATAACACAGAGTCAACAGGCAAGCCGGTTGCAACTGAATACTACACTCGTCCGATAGCCAAGACCACTGCAGGTAACTACCAGTTTGCGCCTGGCGTGAACCTGACAAATTTCAGTGCAAAATACGAGACAGTGCTTAAACCAAAAGCGTCTGGCGAAGTCGTAGTAAACGTGGAGTCAGTCAGCCACTTCGAAGTATATGTAAACGGTGAGCAACAGGTGAGGCACCACACATGGCGTGTGACACCTACCCGCACACCAATACAGGTGGAGGCTGGCAAGGAGTACCGAATCGAAGTGCGATTCAGTCACATCCCAACCTACGCAGCAAGCATGAAGATCAACGTCGGTACTGAGTCGCCAATCGACTATCAGTCCATCATCAAGAAGCTTGCCGGTATCGACAAGGTGGTGTTCGTAGGTGGTATCGCACCATCGCTTGAGGGCGAGGAGATGCCAGTCACTATTGACGGCTTCAAGGGCGGCGACCGCACGCACATCGAACTTCCAGCTGTTCAGCGCAACTTCCTCAAGGCACTCAAGGATGCAGGCAAGACTGTGGTCTATGTGAACTGTTCGGGCTCAGCCATTGCACTCGAGCCTGAGACACAGAGCTGCGATGCAATACTTCAGGCATGGTATCCTGGTATGCGAGGCGGTCAGGCGGTAGCTGAGGTGCTCTATGGAAAATACAACCCATCGGGCAAGCTCCCTATTACATTCTACAAGAACTCTGCACAGCTCGGTGACTTCGAGGACTATAGCATGAAGGGTCGCACATACCGTTACATGACGGACAAGCCTCTGTTCCCATTCGGCTACGGTCTCAGTTACACGACGTTCAACATCGGTAATGCCAAGCTCTCATCAAGCAGTATCAAGTCTGACGGCAACGGTACTATAAAGGTGACAATCCCTGTACAGAACACTGGCAAGATGGACGGTACCGAGGTGGTTCAGGTATATGTTCGCAATCCACAGGACCCTAACGGACCAGTGATGCAGCTCCGCGGCTTTGCACGCGTGGATGTCAAGGCAGGACAGAGTGCCGACGCAGTAGTGACTCTCAACGCCAAGTCCTTCGAGTGGTTCGACGAGACAACTAATACCGTATATACTAAGCAGGGCAAATACGAGCTCCTCTACGGTAACAGCTCGGATAAGAGTGCGCTGAAGAAAGCAGAAGTGACAGTGAAGTAGCCCCCAAGCCCCCTAAAGGGGGATGTTGGGTTTACAATAGACAAAGAAAACAATAACCAATAGGATGCCGTCTTTGGCATCCATATCAACTAACATCAATAAAAAACTAATCAAAAAATGAAAAAGACTTTTATTGCAATCGCTCTTGCAGTTATGACCGTGGGAGCTAATGCGCAGAACTTCGGGTTCGGCGGTAACCAACAGAGCAACGTGACAGCACAGTTCTCTGAGAAGTTTTCCGATATCAACTATGCTGGGGATGGAGAAGCATACCACACACTTGATGTGTACCTTCCTAAGACAAAGGCCAAGTCATACCCAGTCATCATTCATATTTACGGCAGCGCATGGTTCAGTAACAGCAGCAAGGGCATGGCAGATATCAACACCATCTGCGCCGCACTGCTCGACGCCGGCTATGCAGTTGTGTGTCCAAACCACAGAAACAGTCAGGACGCCAAGTATCCAGCACAGATAAACGACATCAAGGCAGTGGTTCGCTGGGTGCGCGGCAACGCAAAGAAGTATAAGTTCGATACTAACTTCATCGGTACTTCAGGCTTCTCATCAGGTGCCCACCTCGCTTCACTCTGCGCCGCAACAAACGGTGTGAAGGTTGCGAAGTTAGCTAACGACGCATGGGGCGAGAAGGCTGAGTACGACATCGAGGGTACTATTGGAGAGTATACCAAGGAGTCAAGCGTTGTGGATGCTTGCTGCGAATGGTCTGGTCCAATCGACCTTATGAACATGGACTGTGATGGAGTGGAAAAGAAGGGATTCAAGCCTGAGGACGCACTTATGGGATTCGCTTTCAAGGGACATGAGAATGCGTACCAACTCCTATCACCTTGCTACTATGTAAACGAGAAGACCGTACCTATCTTCGTGTTCCACGGAGCACAGGACAACGTAGTACCTTGCTGCCAGGGAGAGGAGCTCTACAACGTACTTCAGGAGAAGGGTGTCAAGCACTGCGGCTTCGTGAAGGAAGAGAAAGGCGGTCATGGTTTCAATATGTACACGCCTGAGAACCTCGCTAAGATGGTGAAGCACTTTGACGAGGCAAGGAAGAGAAAGTAAGTAGTTTGAAAGAGTTCTTTGTAGTTAAAGAGAAGATATGTAAGTAGTTAAAGAGGAGTTAAAAAGTAGTTAAAGAGTAGATAAAAAGACGATACTCTAATCGCTGAAGGGGCTACTGAAAGGACGGACATTCGTCTCTTTATCTCCTATTTAACTCCTCTTTAACTCCTCTTTAACTCCAAACTAAAAACAACTTTAACTCCTAATAGGAAACAACATGAAACATCTATTTATACTTTTCGCTCTTGCAATTAGCACATTGGCAGGAGTGGCACAGACTCAGGCACCAAAAGGACCTGACACGGAATATGTAATGACACTGAACGTTAAGCTTGGTCAGGCTTACGGAGTGGGCAAGACAGCAAAGGGAAACCGATTCATCGTGCCTATCACAGGCGGCACGTTCTCAGGTCCTAACATCAAGGGCGAGATACTGGAAGGTGGAGCGGACTATCAGTTGCAGAACCAGGAGGCAGGACGCACAGAGATAGAAGCTATCTACTGCATACGCACTGACGACGGAGTTACAATCCACATCCGCAACTGCGGACTGATATGCAACGGCAAAGACGCTAACGGCCAACCAACCTTTTACTTCAAGTGCGCTCCTAAGTTCGAGGCACCAATGGACAGCAAGTATGCGTGGCTCAACAACTCACTGTTCCTCTGTGAACCTTCCTTCGGAGGAGCACAGGGGGGAATAACTCTCAACGTATGGAGGGTGAAGTAGCAGACTCGTCTGCTACTATATATATAATAGGTGTAACGCATAGTAGTGAACAATCCATTCACATAGGTTATCACACATCGTAATCTCAATTAAGTATATCATATATAATAAATACAAACAATTACTAATCTTTATCTACAAACATGTTTAAAAGAAAGTTCCTGCTGCTCGCAACAATAGTTATGGCAGCATTAAGTGTGAAAGCGCAGACTTACTCAGTGAAGTGGTCGGCAGACAGAGGCAATGGTACTTACGCCAATCCGATTGTCAACGGTGACTTCCCTGACTGCGACGTTATCCGTGTGGGTGATACCTTCTACTTCGTCAGCACGACGATGTACCACTTCCCGGGTGCTACGCTACTGAAGTCTAAGGACCTTGTCAATTGGGAGTACTGCGCTAATCCGTTGCTCAAGATTGACAACACAAACGGTTATAACCTACTTGCCAATAACTGGTACTACTCAAAAGGTATGTGGGCAGCGTCCCTCAACTACCACGACGGTAAGTTCTACATCTACTTCATAAGCTACGGCTGTGGAGGTGAACAGGGAAGGAACGTCCTACTGACGGCTACCGACCCAGAAGGTGAATGGAAGATGCAGTACATGGACGAACATTACTATGACGCTGGTTGGCTCTTCGACGACGGTGAACAGGGCGATGGCTATCTATACGTTGCGTGTGGAATAGGTAACCTATACATCAATAAGTTGAACGCCAAGACCCTCAAGAAGATATCCAGTACTCAGGTGGTGGCTAACAAGGACGGCTACGAAGGAAGCCACCTCTACCACATAGGCGACTACTACTACCTATACGTCACTACAGGTGGCTACTGGAAGGGACAGACAATCTACCGAGCAACTAACCCGATGGGTCCTTACGAGGAAGTGCCTTACACACTGTTCCAGGGCGATGCCATCCACCAGGGAGCACTCGTCGATACACCAACGGGTGAGTGGTGGACGGTACTGTTCAAGGACGCAGGCGCAATAGGACGCATACCTTGTCTCGAACCAGTGACATGGAAGGACGGCTGGCCTATCGTGGGCAACAACGGACGCGACGTGTGCCAGAACGGCAAGACCTATCGCAAGCCTAAGATATCGGACGACGAGGCAGTTCAGAACGCAGACTACCGCACGTACCTACCTACGAACGATGCGTTCTCCACACCGACACTCGGTATGCAATGGCAGTGGAACCACCTTCCACAGGCTACTGCATGGTCGCTCACTCAGCGCCCGGGATGGATGCGACTCTACAGTTGCACCGTGACCGACAACGTGGCGAAGGCACGCGGCTCCCTAACTCAGCGCATAATGGGTTACACGGCTGCAAGCGCATCGTCATCAGCATGGAAGAACTGCTACGGAACGGTCAAGATGGACATCTCTGCTATGAAGGAGGGAGACGTTGCAGGACTGGCAGTATGGCAGAACCCATACTCATTCATCGGCGTGAAGATGCAGGACGGCAAGAAGTATCTCTACTCACAGCTATGCAGGTTCAACGACCAGAAGATAACGCTCTCTGAGGAGAAGACGGGTGTGGAGATAACTGATGACGTAATCTACCTCCGAGCCATCACTAACTTCGGAACCAATAAGTGCAGCTACACATACAGTACTAACGGTACGAACTGGAAGTCATTCGGACTCAGCATGACGATGGGTTACGGACTCGAGTTCTTCGTAGGTCAGAGGTACTACCTCTTCAACTACTCTACCGTGGAGACTGGCGGTTACATCGACATCGACTGGTTCACTACCGAGACAACGATGCCAGTGGACGCCTTCGCACAGATGGATGCAGATGCTCTCCCACTCCATCAGTCATCACCTGAGGTAGCTTGGTACGGATTCCCATTCGAGAATGGTAAACTGAACATGGAGCTTACAGGAGTGAACACCCTTGGAGGAACCAGTGAGAAGCCAAGCTTCGACATGGTAGCAAACGGAGTGGCTGGATGGGTGTATCCGACTGCATTCGATATGTCAGAGGCAAAGAACTTGGTGGTGAAGCTTCGCCGCTCACCGGGTCAGAAGTTCTACATCAACATATACGACAAAGGCTCTATCTGGAGTAAGCCATACACCCAGCAGATAAAGACAGACTCAACTGTCATCGACCTGCACAACATGGTGACTGAGGACGGAGTGAAGATTGACCCATCAACCGTGGGCGTGGTGACTTTCAGCACCGTGGCTGCACAGAAGGTATATTTCAGCAGGGTATATCTCAGTACCGAGGACGGCACTCCTGTAGGTGTGGACAACATCGAGTGTGAGGGAACAAGGACGGATGAAGCATACTACGACCTCACAGGCCGCAGAGTTAATAGCCCAGTCAAGGGTATATATATAAAAGGTGGAAAGAAAGTTGTTAGGAAGTGATGCTTAATACTGACAACTCACCGCATGGTTCGTGTCCTTATTTGTATTTTTTGTATTGTTAGAGAGATAAACGAAGTATAGTAAACTTAATGAACTAATATTTTTTAATACAAACCTTTAATACTTAAATGATGAAAGCAATTAAGGACATGGTGAAGAGTCCGTTCGTAGGCTCTTTCCTTCTTCTCGCGTCATTATCAATGACAGCGACAGCACAGCCTTTCGGTCGTCCTCAGGTAGAGGATAACAAAGGGCTCAGCGAGGCGTACAAGGACTACTTCTCTATCGGAGTGGCAGTGAACAGGCGCAACATCGGCAACCCAGAAGAGGTGAAGATTGTGCTTGACAACTACAACAGTATCACTGCAGAGAACGACATGAAGTCCGGTGAGATACACCCTAAGGAGGATGTATGGAACTGGGAGAACGCCGACGCGATAGCTAACTTCTGCCGCGAGCACAAGATTAAGCTGCGTGGCCACTGCCTTGTTTGGCACTCACAGTTCTGCAACTGGATGATGTACGACAAAAAGGGAAAGCCAGTCAAGAAGGAGGTATTCTATGCCCGACTTCGCGACCACATCCACACCGTGGTAAACCGTTACAAGGACATCGTTTACTGCTGGGACGTAGTCAACGAGGCAATGGCTGAGAATGCCAACCCAACGCCTTGGAACCGCAACCCATCACCTTACCGTCAGTCAGAGCTCTACAAGAACTACGGCGACGAGTTCATTGCAAAGGCATTCGAGTTTGCACGCGAAGCTGACCCTAATGCATTGCTCTTCTACAATGACTACAATGCTGCAACACCATCTAAGCGTGACCTCATCTATGACATGGTCAAGAAGATGAAGGATGCCGGTGTTCCTATTGACGGTATCGGTATGCAGGGACACTACAACATCTACGGTCCAAGTGCAGAGGACATCGACGCTGCTATTACAAAGTACTCTGAGATAGTAAAGAACATACACATCACAGAGCTTGACGTCCGTGCCAACGAGGAAATGGGAGGTCAGCTCCAGTTCCGTAGGGACAAGATTGACATCAAGCCTTACATCAAGACGCTTCAGGAGAACCAATATGCACAAATCTTCCGTGTACTCCGCAAGCACAAGGATGTAGTAAAGTGCGTCACTTTCTGGAACGTCAGTGACCGTGACTCATGGCTCGGTACAAACAACTATCCACTGCTCTTCGACAAGGACCTCAAGGCAAAGAAGGCCTTCAGCGTAGTTAAGAACTTCAACGCTAAGCTCGACAACGCAGTCGTGAAGGAAGACTTCGTGCCATGTACTACCAACCAGCCAGGACAGCAGTACCCAATGGTCAACTCACAGGGTTATGCACGCTTCCGCGTCGAGGCTCCAGATGCAAAGTCAGTCATCGTCAGCTTAGGACTCGGCGGCAGCGGTGGTACAGTGCTCCACAAGAACAAGGAGGGAGTATGGGTAGGAACAACTGAAGGCCCAATGGACGAAGGCTTCCACTACTACCACCTCACTATTGACGGCGGAGTCGTCAACGACCCGGGAGCAAAGAACTACTACGGATCTGTTCGCTGGGAAAGCGGTATCGAGATACCTGCACACGACAAGGACTTCTACGCAGAGCGCAACGTGCCACACGGTAACGTACAGCAGGTTCTCTTCCACTCTCCAAGTACAAACACTGAGCGCCGTGCCTTTGTTTACACACCAGCAGAGTACGACAAGAACCCTAAGAAGAAGTACCCAGTGCTCTATCTCCAGCACGGATGGGGAGAGGATGAGACAGCATGGAGCAACCAGGGTCACGCCAACCTCATCATGGACAACCTCATTGCAGACGGCAAGTGTGAGCCATTCATCATCGTAATGACTTACGGTATGACAAACGATGCACGCTTCGGCTCAATCGGTGCGTTCAACTACAAGAACTTCGAGACAGTCCTCGTTGACGAGCTCGTACCATACATTGACAGTCACTTCCGTACAAAGGCAGAGAAGAACAGCCGTGCAATGGCTGGACTCTCAATGGGCGGTATGGAGACACACAACATCACTATTGCACGTCCAGAGGTATTCGGATACTACGGTCTCCTCTCAGGCGGTGTGTACAACACTAAGGAGCTTACTCCTGCTCACTCACCAAAGCTTATATTCATCAGCTGCGGAAGCAAGGAAGGTCCAGACCGTGTAAAGCAGGCTGCCGACGAGCTCAAAGCTGCAGGTTACAACGCTGTGTCATACATCTCTGAGGGCACTGCCCACGAGTTCCTCACATGGCGTCGTAGTCTCTACCAGATGGCTCCAATGCTCTTTAAGTAAATAACAGACCCTCCCCTGCCCCTCCCTAAAGGGCGGGGAGTGGTTACCATAGTTACTATCGGGTTAAGAAAATTCCTACTGTGAGCCTCATCTGTCCAGAGTTATAATTTGCGCACTCACCAGTACCGTCCCTCCTCGGTGGACAGTACAGTGAGAATAACAAAAGACACTTGACTCACACTGCATAACCAAGGGTGCATCAATAGTCTCAACAACTATTGGTGCACCCTTTATGCAACCAACCCCTGCCCTATCAGACCCTCTCCCCTGCCCTCCCCCTCTATGGGGAGGGTGACTAACGAATAGTGTTCGCTGAATTTGTTAGCTACTATAGTGCGCATGGTGCGCCAGTTAGAAAAACAAAAGAAAACATAGGAAAACAAAAGAAAACATCTATTATTAATTAAACACAGAGAGCACAGAGGACTCAGAGATATAACAACTGAGAAATAAATATAACCTATATGATAAAAACTCTGTGCTCTCTGTGTCCTCTGTGTTGAAAAACAACTAAGGTTTTCTTTTGTTTTCTTTTGTTTTCCCCATGTTTTTCTAACTGGCGCCTCTGGCGCACCTTAACTATAAGAACACTCTGCGAACAACATTGCATTAGTCACCCTCCCCATAGAGGGGGAGGGATGGGGAGAGGGTCTTCTGGAGGGCTGGATAGAGGGTATTCATTGTTCCATCCGTACTATATACAATAATTCGTCAGTTATTGTCCAGTTTTGCTCCCAATTATGGGGTACTTTAACTCTTAGTAGGAAACTTAGTGAACTCTTAGTAGGAAAGTCACTAAGTTTGCTACTAGGAGTTAAGTGAGTCATCAGTTAGGCGAAAATGCAGTCTTTAACTGAGAAGAGGCAAAAAGACGATTTTCTCCTAATAGTAGTCGCTATTTGACATTCGTCATTTGTGCAGCATTAGTGCCATTCGCAGACAACACCATGTTGTCTTAGTGTAATAAAACAAACAAGGGGACTTGACAGTTCGTGCCCATTCGTGTAATTCGTGTTTTGAAGAATTTACAATCAATTAGAACTCATGTAACACCCAACTGAGAAGGTGACAACTAATCAGTTGAAGAGCGATTGAAGATGCAGTAGATAATATTTTTTTTCTTCTACTGAAAAAAAAGTGTTAAAATATTTGGTCGTATGAAATATGTGCAGTACTTTTGCCATGTATCCGACAATGAGTAACAAAAGCTGACCGCGATGGATGGCTGAATGGTTGCCAAGGGTATAGGACGATAACATCTAACCTATTTAATGAACGAATAATAGTAGTACATTGACATCAAGGCAGCAGAGGATTACTCTGGCAGCGGATGATTATTAACCTTGTTTTTAATTATAAATTGATTATGGCAAAGGTTAAGTACTTTGCGAGAGAAAACACTCGCATGGGTCGCCACAGCTTCTATGCTGTGCCGCTCCCTAATGGAACACTTGAGTTCAACGAACTCTGCATCGAGGCTTGCGAGAACACAAGCATCGAGCCAACGTTAATGAAGTCAGCCGTAAGCTTGTTTATGGCAGTAGTGCAAAGAAACCTTCTCAAGGGACACAGGACACAGTTGGGGGAAGACTTCATCACCCTCTATCCGAATATCAGTGTCTCAGTAAAGGACGAGGTCGATGAACACGGCAACGTAATCAAGGAGGCAACTGCAAAGATGCTCACAGCAGCACATGCCAAGAGCACGCTCGGAGCGACGGTGCATCCAAAGTTCAGTGCAGAGTTTGCCAGCAAGGTAAGTTGGCAGAAGGTAGATGAGAAGTCAGGAATCGCCGTTGAGGATGACATTGTCGATGACAACAACAACGGACAAGGCGGTGGCGGAACAGTTACGCCACCGGACGACGGCGGCGGATTCTAAAGGGAAAAAACAGTAATTTAAATAATAATTTTTCATTTTTTTATTAGATACAATTAGCACTACAATGTGGTGACACAAAGTTTTGCCATGTATAGGGTTTATAAATAGTGGACTGTCTGCGAAGACAGTCCACTTTGCGTTTAAAAGACCCTCTCTCATGCCCTCCGAAGACCCTCTCCCCTGCCCTCCCCCTCTATGGGGAGGGTGACTAATGCAATGTTGTTCGCGGAGTGTTCTTATAGTTAAGGTGCGCCAGAGGCGCCAGTTAGAAAAACATGGGGAAAACAAAGAAAACAAAAGAAAACAATAATAGGAAGGTGAACACAGAGAACACAGAGAGCACAGAGGAAGGAGAGTTAAAAATCTCTGAGTCCTCTGTGCTCTCTGTGTTGAACTAAAAACTAAGGTTTTCTTTTGTTTTCTTTGGTTTCCCCTTGTTTTTCTAACTGGCGCACCATGCGCAACCCCATAGCGAAAAGACATTATTCGCTATTCGTTAGTCACCCTCCCCATAGAGGGGGAGGGATGGGGAGAGGGTCTTGAGGGAGGGGAGGGGGCTTTTATTTTATCAGGAACTTGTCAATGAACTTGCGCACGATGTCGTACTGTGACTCGGGCAACTGGCAATGTGGATGACCGCCTACTATGCTACAGTCAATGCGGTCGCCGATGCCGAAGGTGTCCCATACCGTGCGCGCAGCCTCGTAGCTCTGGCGCATTGACTCGTCAGCCAACCACTTGTAGTCGGGGTTGCCAAGGAGGAGTACGGCACGGGGACATATCATAGCTACGAGTTCGTGGTGGTCATAAGGGAGCTTATACACGTTGTCCTCGTGGAAATGCTCCTTGAGTGATTCTTTGAACCAATGGTAGTCGGTGTGGTCAAGGTCCTCAACTCCCTCCATGGTGCGAGACACGCGCCAAGCCGCTGCACCGCCACCTCCCGGTTCCTGAGCGATGACGAGTGATACCCTCTCGTCGAAGGCTCCGCAGAAGAGAGCCATCTTGCCAGCGTATGAACAGCCGTTGACCGCGATACGGTCCGTGTCTATCTTCGTCACCTTAGGACCGAGCTGCTGAAGACCGTCTATGAGACGACTGAAGCCCCACGCCCACTCGCTGTATGCACCGTTGTCGATGAGATGAGGGTACAGATGAACGAATGGGTAGGTAGTGCGGTCGGTGTTACCGCGGAACTGTGAGTAGCCGTTGACCTGACGCTCGTTGAAGTTCATGAAAGCTATCGGGCGGTCGAGGAACAGTTCACCAGGAAGTGACACACGACTTGAACCGATGAGCAGCGGATAAGGTGCCTTACCAGTGAGAGGGTACGTGATGACGCTTGAGAGAGTAATGGTGCTGTCGCCTACCGTCACGTCGACGATGAGCGTGTCGCCACTCATGCGAGCCTTGACCTGCTCCTTGCTGACGGCTGGCTTCTCCCCTATCTCGTAGTGCTGTATCTCGTGGGCTATCTCCGAGCGGCGACGTGCCCAGTCGCTGAACTTGCTGACTTTGCCCTTGCCGTTTGACCACTCAAGTGGGTCTGGAAGTGACTTGACGACAGGCAGTTCATCAACTGATGGGAGGACTGGTGCGGAGTACTTTGCGCCCGTGTTCTCTACTGAATAGCAAAACGGAATCTTGCTTGCCTTCTGTGCACCGGCAGACAAGCAGATGGTCAGAAGGGCTATTGATAATGTCTGTGATTTCATATTGTAGTCGTTTTAGTGGTTTAGTTTTTATTTGGTCTTTTGTATTATAGGAGTTAATGGGAGTTAACAGGTTGTTAACAAGGAGTTAACGGACGATACTCTGAGGTACATAACAATACCGAAACATACAAGACGAACAGTCATTCGTCCGTTAACTCCCAATAACTTCCATTAACTACGGTTAACTCCCAAGAATAAATTCATTCAGTTCATTCCATCGTCATGAAGAGGTACTTCTGTGCTGCCTTCTCGTCCTCCGGAGTAACGTTCCTGGTACCGAAGTAGCGGAGGAGAGTCTGTTCAATCTGCTTTCTGCCCTCTACCCATGAGGTGAAGTTGCCTGAGTAGAATGCCGGGAAAGTCTCACCTTCGCGGTAAGAGGCTGGCAAGCAGTAGAACGAAACAGGATATATCTTTCCTTCAGCCACGAGCCTGTCGGCAATGAGATTGACGTGACCTGTCTTTATCCAGCTCTCTGCAGTATCACCACGACCGCTGATAAGGTTACAACGGTATGAGCGCTTAGCTTTGCCAAAGCCCGGAGAGATGTAGTCTATGGAAGCATAGTTAACGCCATTGACCTTGACATCCCCGTGAGCCATGTCCTTGCTCATGTTCTGAATGTTGTAAGGAGCTGTAGGGAACTCTGCGATGCTGTACTTGAAGCAATCACGTTCAGGTGACAACCACAGACTGTTAGGGTCTGCCACCTGCATGCCATCCACCACGAAGCAGTAGCGGTAAGTGTCAGGTACTATGCCCGTGAGCGTTATGCTCCACACACCGTCAGCATCCTTCTGCATGGCCTTAGGCGAAGAGACAATTTCGCCGTCGAGCATCACCTGCTTGGCGTTCTCTGCCTTGAAACGGAACGTGACGCTTCCCTCTTCAGTACCATACTCAGGAGAGACTATCGGACGAGGGAAGAGGCGTGCCATTACGCCCGGAGTGAACTGCTGTTCCTTACCGGTCTTGGCAAGTGCTGGCTTACCATTGCGCATAGCATTCTCCGATGCCTCAGGATTGAACAGGAGAGGAAGTGTCTTGGTAAGGAAGTAACGTGCGTTCATCCAGGTATGACCGAACTTGTCATTAGTGTATTCCTTGACAGAGCGGATACCTTTCTGGTCAAGGAACTCCATATAGTCACGTGCATTGCCGTAAAGGAAGTCATCGGTTCCGACACCAAGCCAGAAGAGATGCAGCTTGCTGTTGGTGTCCTTTGCGTTGTCATATACACCCGGGATGTCGGTGCTCGTGAAAGAGCTGTACGAACAGAGGTAAGAGAACTTGTCGAGGTTACGCAGACCGTTGCTCAGTCCCTGGTTGCCTCCGCGTGAGAATCCACCTATGGCACGATGGTCACGGTCGTTGATTGTACGGAAGCGGGACTCCACATAAGGCATGAGGTCGTCAGTAAGGTCCTTGCTGAACACGTCACCGCCGAACTGCGTCATAGGCATTCCCTGCTGTGGCACTGCTGGCTTGAGCTTGTAAGGGTTACCGTACGGAAGTACGATAATCATCTCAGTTGCCTTGCCCTCATCAAGCAGGTTGTCAAGGATGTAGTTCATACGTCCCACCTTGTAGTAAACCTCCTCTGTGTCGGTTGTACCGCTAATAAGATAGAAGACAGGGTAGCGCTTGTCCTTGCTATCCACATCCAGGTATGTAGGCGGTGTATAGACAATAGCGTTGTTGTACGCTCCAAGACTCTTTGAATAGTAATTGATGTAGTGAACGTCGCCGTGTCGCACGTTCTTTATGTCATGTGCAAGCGGTTGCTTGCCGGGTATGTCGAGAATACTGTTCTTGAAGCCCTCGTTAGGGAACCATTGAGGACACTCAGGGTCCATGACGCTCACACCGTCAACTACGAAGCAGTAGGGATACATGTCAGGAGCAGCAGGACCGACAGTAGCAGTCCAGATGCCATCGGAGTTGCGAGTCATGCTTGTGCGCCCTGCAAACTGCACATCGACCTGTACTTCGCGTGCATTGTCGTTCTTGTACTGGAACGTAACGGTTCCGTCCTGATTGAATGCCACGTTCTTAATAGGACGTGAATCAGTCTGCGCCTGCATAGCAGTGGCTGAGGCACAGAGGATTGAAATCAAAGTGAATAGCTTTTTCATAGAATAGTTTATTATTTTTTCATGTAGTAAATAGGAGTAAACAGGAGTAAATAGTAGTAAAAGGACGATAGTCTTACTACATACTCTTTACTCCCCTTTACTACTATTTACTACTGGAAAGATACTATTTAAATAGGTGTGGAACGAACTCTGCGAAGCAACGACGCCAAGTGAGCCACTCGTGAGCTGTGCCCTGTGACTGATAGAAGACGGCATTGCATCCAAGCTCCTTGATAGAGTTGACAGTGCGCTCAGTTCCGAAGTTCTCCTCAGAGCCGCAGCCCATGAAGAAGTAATGTACCTTCTCGTTGAATGTCTTGCTGTCAGTGAATACACCGTTGGCATACTTTGCAGCATCCATGCCGAAGATTGCGCCACTGAAAGTACCGATGTAAGAGAACTTGTCGAGGTTGGCAGTCGTAATTTCAAGCGTCTGCTTTCCTCCCCATGAAAGTCCAGCCATAGCTCGGTTGTCGCGGTCCTTCTTGACACGGAAAGACTTCTCAACGAATGGTATGATGTCCTTCAAGAGAACAGTTTGGAAGCTGGCACCGAAGTCGGCCATAGACTCTCCACGCTTAGCACCGAATGAGTAGCTGCAGTTACCGTTGTCCATGACGACAATCATTGGCTTAGCCTTTCCCTTTGCAATAAGATTGTCAAGGATGTACTGCATCTTACCCTGCTGGCTCCAACCACGCTCGTCCTCGCCCATTCCGTGCTGGAGGTAGAGGACTGGGTACTGGTTCTTGCCCTCGTCATAACCTGCCGGCGTATAGACAAAGCAACGGCGCTCCTTGTTCTCGACGGATGACCAGTACTTGCACTCGCGTACTTGTCCGTGCTTTACCTTCTTATTGTAAGAATAGAGAGCAATCTCCTCCTTGGTCATCGTTGCTCCATGGAGAAGTGACTTGAGGTTGTCGTTGTTCTCGATTACCGTGTTAACGTCAATACCGCCACACATCTTACCGCAACCATAGTAAGCCTCAGACGCAGGGTCGATTACGTTTACACCGTCAATGTTGAGGAAGTAATAGTGGAAACCACAAGGGAGTGGCGATGTAGTAACAGTCCAGAATCCTTTATTGTTGACCATTGGGTACTTAGTACCACAGATGTCCGCTGACACGTACTTAGCCTGTGGCGCACGAATACCAAAGGTAACGCGTCCGTCCTTGTCAATCTTTGGATATTCCTGCTGAGGAACGGTATTGAGTACAGGCTTTGCGTTGTCCTTGTTCAGTATGCTCATCATCACGTCAGCATAGCGACGTCCAAGTGTGCGGTATCCCTCAGCCTTGAAGTGAAGCTTATCGAAGTTGCCTGGGCAGCCCAGTGAAGAGACTGGGTAGGCAGTAGGGATGGCATTCTGTATGGTATCGATGATGGCGTTGTGGTGGTAGCAGCAACCGCCGTCCTCCTGAGTCATAAGCTCACCAACGAGCAACGGAACATCCTTTGCCTCGAGACCAAGCTCATTGAGCATTCGTGTATAGACCTTGTTAAGACGCTGTGGCCAGTCAGCCTGATTGTTGTTAGTACATCCCTGATGCACGAGGATACCCTTAATCACACCGACCTTCTGTGCCTGCTTGGCGAGGTCAATAATACGGCGGTAAGGGTTGTTGTCGTACTCCTTGCAGAAGTTCTTAAGCCAGTCCGGAGAGCTTGCGATGTAGTCTGCAGCCTTGTCTTCATCGAACAAGTCGATGCTCGCTCCACCGACAGCTACGTGGATGACACCTACGCTCACCTTCTCTGGCAACTGAGCCACGAGGGAACGGCCAAAGTAATCGGCAGGTGTGAGTCCAGTACGCTCACGGCAAAGAGGTGGCACGGCAGCGTACCACTGACCCATTTTGCGTCCGGTGTTCTTGAAGTCGACAGCTGCAAGCATCTTGAACCGAGTACTTATACCCTGTCTATCTTGTGGTTCGATCCTTGCGTTACCTTCCATGTTGGACTGTCCAAAGCAGATATATACATGGAAGTTAGGGTCAAACTTAGCCGGCTGCTCTATTTCTCCTGCAGCCGTCTCTCCGTCGCTGTAATTAAGGACTTTGTTCTTCTCGTAAAAGTTTGACACAGTTTGTGCATTAAGCACTTGGGTGTTCATTGCCGTCAATGCCATAACTGACATGACGCTAAAGAATAATCGTTTCATAATATATTGGTTATTTAGTATTAAGTCTGTTAGTCAGTGTAAAGATGAGTTCATTCCCAATACCCTTCAGATAGGGTTTGTAGTTGAGACTCTTACTCCGTAATAGGTATCTCGAACTGAGGAGTTGGTATTCCTCCCTTTGAGAATATCTCTGGGACAGGATAGTCGTCATAGCAGTAACGAAGCTTGCCATCCACTATTGACCAAGTGACGGTGGACTCCTTCACCACCTTAGTCTGACCGTCAGTGAACGTCACTATGATACTGCCGTCAAACTGACGCTTAGCAGAAAGGGCACGTGGACCTTCGCTCTCAAGTGCCTTCTCGCCATACGCAATCTTGCGCATCTGAAGTGCTGCACGATGACCAGCCACCTGCTTGTCCTGAGGGTGGATGTCATTCCACTCGCCAGTGTCGAGAGTAGTGGCAAGCGCTGCACGGCTAAGTATGCGAGTGGCGAGACGCTGCTGTTCACGGATGTCGCACCAACCACTCTCCTTGACCGGTTCTGTGTGGCGAGTCATGTAGCCAGGCAACTGCATCACGACTATAGGAAGAGGTGCGCGGAACTGCTTGCGCCAACTTGCCACCATATTGACAAGGTACATCGAATAGTCCTTCGTACCAAGGTTTGACTCACCCTGATACCATAGGATACCCTTGAACTGGAAATCGCGGAGCGGTGCTATCATAGCATTGTACAAGCCTGTTGGACAGTCAACGAAGTAAGTGGAAGATGGTCGGCGAGGCATCTGCTTTGCAATACACATCTGAGCCTCTTCCGACACCTTATATATATGGTCTCCTACTTCAAGCTGATACAACTTGCCAGAGGTGAAGTTTGCAGGTCCCGACTGAGACATGAGGTGAACCATAATCTCATTCTCGCCCTTGCGCAACAGACCCTCAGGCACCTTGTAAATACGTGGAGGATACTCATAAGTAGTGTTGCCAACGTACTTGCCGTTGACAAAGATAGTGTCAGCATCCTTCATGGCACCCATGCGGAGAACTGCTGCCTTGGCTGCGTCCTGTTCATCAACGTTCACCGTGAAACGGAACCAATAAGAGCCATTGCCTTTGAACCAGCGCGAGAAGATATTAGTCTTCTGCCAAGTGGAGAAGTCATAGTCAGGCGAGCGCCAACGGTTGACAACAGTGTCGGCAGACATCATGTCGCGCTCCCACTTAACGAAAGCCATCATCTCCGCACGGTTAACAGAGTCAACCCAGTTAGCCTGATTGTACTTCGGAGCATCAAACTCATTCGCATAGGCAGGGAACGTCTTTAGCACCTCCTTTGGCATCCAAGCCTCAACGCGCGTTCCACCAACAGCCGAATTGATGATACCTATCGGCACCTTCTTCTCCTCCTGTAGTTCGCGTGCCATAAAATAGCAAATGCCAGATACCTCTGCACAGTTCTGTGGAGTGATGTTCTGCCATTTCAAGGTACGCACATTATCGTTTGGTCGAATGTAGTTGTACTGATGAGGAAACTTCAGATAGCGTATCTGGTCATTGGAATAGTCTTTGACAAGGTCCGCCACCCTATCCATACAACGACGGATAGGTAGTTCCATATTGGACTGTCCGGAACACAGGAACACATCGCCCACAAGTATGTTCTTGAATGACGTACCAAGGACAAAGGAAGAAGCGTTTGCACTACCCTTCGCACCCTTGACATACACATTCATGGTTTGAGGTTCAGCACACGCCTTCATCTTTGGAAGATAGACCTTCCACGTTCCATCCGCTCCAACATTACCCTTTGCACACTTGCCGTTGAATTCAACCTTAACTACGGAGCCAGGCTCTGCCCAACCCCATACAGGGACTTTAACATCACGCTGAAGAACCATTCCCTCGTTGAAAAACGCTGGAAGTGTAACCTTTCCCTGAGCAAAGAGCATCACGGACTGAATGGCAAGAATCAATACGAAACTAAGTCTTTTCATCATATCAAACTAAAAAGCCCCCCTACCCCCTAAGGGAGCGGCTTTCAAATAATGAACCTTGAATAATTATCAATTATCCATTATCAATTATCAATTAAAGAGCAGCCCCCTACAGGGGGATAGAGGGCTGCCCTTTCTAACATGTCGGTCAAATAACCATTACTTGATTGGCAAATGCCTTATCAACTAATTAGCGATAAACAAATCACTTGATTGGCAAGTACCAATTCTTCTCATCCTTCAAGTAGTCGTAAAGTGTAGCATTAAGCTTTCCGTCACGACGAGCAACCTTGTCAGCAAGGAACGTTGGGTCATTCCTATGCATTGAGAGACGCATCAAGTCATAGTAGCGAAGTCCTTCGGACGCTGTCTCAAGACCCATCTCATCACAGATAAGGTTCTCGACTGCAAGAATACTGTCTGCCTTTGTAGCGCACTGTGGTATCCTGTAGAGTGTATCAGCATCGGCACGGTTACAGCCACGTGAGTGAATGCCCTGAGTGTTCTCACGAGTGAAAGAATACTCGCTGAACGAGAGTAAGTCACCAGCAGCCTCACGCTCATCCTCTGGTATGTAATCTTCAATATTGTCTCTCCACAATCCGTACTTGAGGACTGCAAATGCAGCGTTTGGATAGCCAGCTCTGTTCATAGCCTCTGCATAGCGGAGATATATGTGCTGAAGACGGTAGAGAGTCACCGTTTCCGTTGAGCGATGTTTATAGTTATACGTTACATAATGACTAAACTGGTCATTATCAGATACAGTGTAGCCAGAAACGAAAATACTATACAAACGTAGGTCGCCATCATACTTTGAGGCATAGCCGTTGATATGCTCATATATAAGCGTGTCTGGCAACTGAGTTACAGGATCTATATCCACGACAATACTACGCTGCTCTTTCGACAAGTTTTTAAGCGCCTGTGATGCATCCAACGAGCAATAGTAATTATTTCTCTCAGAAGAGTTGAACAGATAGTATAATTCTGACTCCATACCATAATACTTCGACACCTCAAAAGGAACATACGTAATACGCTCTTCTTTTTCCCTTATTGCACTATAGAAGTTGTCTTGGATATTAAGAATTTCAAAATTTCTGTCTTTCCAACAGGTTTTAGCAACTCCCGTTGGGTGAGTATCACCAAGCTTTGTGAGATAGTCGTGATAATACTGTGCTGCCTCCTTATAACGCTCTGCCCAAAGACAGAGGTCGCCAAGGAGAATACGTACGTTGATATAGAAATCGCGTGAGCTCATATCATTCATGTTACCGTATGATGGGTACTCCACATCCACGTTTTCCTTGATGTCATCGATAAAGTACTCTGCAATCTGCTTCACATTGTACTTAGGATAAGCTTTCACGTCGGCATCCTTCTCCGTAAGAATTGGCTTAGTGAAGAAAGGAACAGAGCCATAGTTGAGTGCAAGCTGGAGATATGCCCATGCACGATATGACTTGATAACGGAATACTCCTTTGCAAATACCACCTCACCATGCTTCTTGAGGTTGAGGTTAGCACTCTCGAGATAAAAATTACAATTCTGGATTACGGCATAGTAGTCGCTAATCTTATTGTACTCGTTATCATCAAGGTTTCTGAACTCAGCAAGGTTCTTGAGGTCATCGCTTGCCGCATCCGTTACGGAGATAAGGTCGCCACGCACCTCACCAAGAAGGATTGTACGGTCTGCCACATTACGCATTGTCTGGATTATTCCGAGGACAGAATGCAATGTGTCTGTTGGTACGTCAACTTTATGATTGAAGTCAACAAGGTTGCTTTCTGGCTCAGAGCAACTCTCCATAGTGAGAACGGAAGAGCCGATAGTGGCGAACGCAAGTGACGTTACAAATACTTTTCTTATAATAGATTTCATATATTCAAGTGTTTTAGAGGTTAATCTTCATACCAAGTGAGAAACTGCGACCGAAGCCGAGCATACCACGATCAATGCCCATACCTATTACAGAGTTAGTCGAAGCGAACTCTGGGTCGTTTCCGAGATACTTGGTGAGGGTGAATAGATTATTACCGGCAGCCCATACTGTAATGCCCTGGATGTACTCGTTGTGAACAGGCAACTTGTAGCTAATTGTGACATTCTTTAGCTTCAAGTAGCTTCCATCCTCAATCCAACGGTCAGAGAAGCGACTGTTACCCATCTCATCGAGGAATGATGCACGAGGAACATCAGTCTGCTGTCCTTCATAAGTCCAACGGTTGAGCATAGTAGTAGTCTGGTTGTAGAAGTATGAACCGGACTCAAGCACAGAGCGTTGGTAATTATAGATATCACCTCCAAGAGAGTAGTTGAAGTTGGCCGTAAGCGTGAAGTTCTTCCAAGAAACCATAGTATTAATAGTACCGAAGATATCAGGATTAGGGTCACCTATCACCTGCATATCCTTTGAGTCAAGAACGTTATCATCAGTTACGAAACGAACATCTCCCGCATGGAAATATTGCTTGTCGCCATTCTTCTTAACTTGGTAGATACCAGCGTCAGATGCTTCCTTCTCGGTTGCATACACGCCGTTTGTCTTATATCCATAGAACAGATTTGCCGGGCTGCCCACCTGAGAACGGATTGTAGCTCCATAAAGTTCATTGTCAACATAGTTGGCAGAAGAAGCAAGAGCCTTAATCGTGTTCTTATAGTGTCCAACACTACCGCCTATAGACCATACGAAATCCTTAAGGTTTAAAACCTTTGCGTTAAATGCTACATTAAAGCCTTCGTTGGCAAGCTTACCATCATTATTCCAGTTATAACGAAGACCAGTGATATAGCTGAGAGGATTAACGGAAAGAAGGTCTGAGGTAACGCTATTGAAGTATGTGAATGCTACGTTCACACGGTTGTCGAAACCTACGAGATTAACACCTGCAGTAAGACGGCGTGTAGTCTCCCACTTTAACTTAGTATTACCGATGTTACCCATGTAAATACCTGTAGTCTCATCAAACATACGCTTAGCAATAAAGTATGTTCTTGCAGCCTTGCAGTCGATATCGTCATTACCGAGTATGTCATAACCTACATTGAGACGGAGGTAGTCAACACCCTTGGCATTAAACCACTTCTCATTTGACACAACCCAAGCACCCTCAACAGAAGGGAACATACCGAAGGCATAGTTGCTAACCTTGAGAGCACCTTCCACATCCTTACCGAAGCGGCTTGAACCATCGAGCGAAGCACCAAGACTGAGGTAGTAACGCTCAAGGTAATTGTAGTTGGCATTAAGGTAGTATGTAAAGTTTGTACTACGTGCATCATCACCATCCGTACTCTTGTATTTAAGTGACTTTGACATGTTAGGTGTCTTGTCGTTACCTGTATCATATCCAGACCCTGCATTAAGATTGTAAGTATCATTAAAGAGACGGAAACCAGCACGTGCATCAAGCTTGTGAGCGCCAAAGCGCTTGTTGTAGCCTACATACAAATCATTCATGACAGTAATCTGACGAGCTGCCATTGCAGAAGAAATGTTTTCAACGTTACCAAGTTTATCAATATAATACACTGGCACACAATTCGTAGGAATATAATAACGATCCTCTGTATTGTCAATCTGGAATGCGAAATGGTTTGCAATGAACAAGTCCTTAGTTACGTCCCACTTTGGAGTGATTGAGAGTGTGATGAGACGATTACCGAAGAGGTTCTTGTTCATACCCTCAGCGTTATCAAGAAGACTTACAGGATTGGCAAGCGACCTGTTGTACTTACTGCTGGCAATAGACACATCATTGAGATAGTCATCTGCTTCTGCGAGGTAGCCTGAAAGGTTACCCTTTGTGTCGTAAGCGTATGGTGAGAGGAATGGTGCCTTGATGAGAGCAAGGAATGCTGGAGAGGAGATAAGTCCATCTGTCACTTCATCCTTTACGGCATCATCACGAAGGTTACGGCTCACGTCGCTATATGAAGCGTCGAAGCGTACGGTAAGCGAAGGGAGAACTATGATATCAGTATTCAAGCGAAGATTGAAGCGTGAATATGAATTGCCCTTGAGAGTAGCGTCTCCACCTGTGTAACCTACGGAGAGGTTGTAGTTGGCAACTTCATCACCACCCTGCACGTTGATACTGTAATTCTGGGTGAATGCCTCATTATATACCTCTTTGTTCCAATCCGTAGAATTATGATACATGTTATAGTAATAATAGTTAGGATCAGACTGGAGGAACTTGTATGAGTTTGAGATAGAACCCGTAGTTCCGATAAGCTCTGAAGCGTAGATTCGATAGTCCTCAGCATTCATCACCGTTGGAGTCTTAGGCAGAAGCTCATAGCTACCACCTACGCTCACGTCAATACGAGTAGCCATTGACTTGTTGCGCTTAGTCTCAATTATGACAACTCCATTGGCAGCCTTGGCTCCATAGATGGCAGTACCATTCTTGAGCACACTCACCTTCTCGATATCCTCCACCATGATGTTGGCAAGGACGTTATTGAAGAAGCCGTCGTGGAGTGACAAGGCGTTAAGCTGCATGTTCTGCATCACGCCATCCACGATAATGAGTGGCTGTGCGTTGGCATTAAGCGAGTTGATACCGTTCATGAGCATCGTGATACCCTGACCTGCCACGCCACTACGCATAGTTGTGAGCATCTCGCCTCCGAATGTCTGCTGTATCTGATTGTCAATGCTCATATCATTATTGAGGTAATTGACAATCTCTGTCCTACCCATCGTAGCATTAGTTGATGTAGAGTAAATCTCAGCATACTTGTCTGGGTACATCTTGACAGTCTTCAGAGTTGCCTCAGAACTGCCTATGCCTTGCTGAATGACATTATAACCTTCACCTGTATAGATGAGCGAAGTAACGAAGTCCGGCAACTTGATAGTGAACGTACCGTCGTCCTCTGTCATGGCAGCAGCACGATTGTAGTTGTATGCCTGAACGCGAATACCAGAGAGTGGCTCGCCTGTAGCAGCATCCACCACCTTACCAGTGTATTCCCTTGTAGCAGCAGGAGCAACGACTGCCGTTCCCCTCTTTGGTTGTGCAAAGGAGTTGACAGTCATGACAGACGACTGTACAGCTACAGTTGCTGCAAGTGCAAATATTTTATATCCCATAGTTTTCATTTCTTAGCCTCCTTTCTTGGCTTTGCGCCATTTTGGTTTGCTTCCTCATTCTTCATATCCTCCTCTGTGACAGGACGCAAGTAGATGCAGTCAAGGAGGCACTCACGGCTGTAAGCTGTCTCCGTACGTGCAAGCGTACACCTAATAGTCACGTTAAGGTCTGCATCGTTCTTTCCGTAGTTACATACAGGCATGGTCACACGACCAAGGCAGATAGTGTCCACGGTAAGACCCGAAGAGATGGCAGCATCCTCCATTTCGATGGTCTGCTTCTCGCCATTCTCATCCTTATATGTAAATGTTCCGAACAACTTGTTTGGACGGAAATCCTTTGAAGTTGCACGATACACAGTCTTAGGAAGCACTACCACACACACGTCGTATGTTCCACTGAGAGTGCTGCGAACGTCGAATGACATTGTCCAGTTCTTGTTTGACTTAGCCTTGATGTGAAGGTAGGAGTTATTAGAGATTGTATCTCCCACGGCATTACCCACATCGTATGTACAGTCCGTGCTGTTGGTCAAGTTCCATGAATACTCACCCTGTACGGTGATAGGATGGAAGTAGAGCTGCTTTGCCGTGAAAGGCCACTTGGTGATATTGTATATATAACCATTTGAACAGTAACGTATGCTCTCAAACTGTGAGCGAGTCATGATACCATCCTCTCCGTATGGGTCGTAATACACGTTATAAGGCCATGAACCACTACTATACATAGTTGACATGATGGAGTCTTTCACGCTCTTCTGTGTACTGTAATTATAGAACAAGTCCTGCATAAGGTTTATAGTAGTCCAGTAGGATGTCAAGGAGTCTGCCTTGTTCACATTACCGAAGCTGAAGTACTTCTTCGCCTCCTCGTACGCTGGCTCCCATGCACTCTTTGATGGTGCAAGCATAAAGTAGAGTGAGTCCTCTGAATTAATGTCATCAAAGTAGTTGAAGAGTGAATTGTACTTGTAAGTAACGGAGTCGGAATAAATCTTCTCTCCGTTGATGATGTCTGCCACCACGCTGGCATCCTCGTCAAGCTCCTGACGCTCGAAATTAAGCAAGGCTGCTCCGAAGTGAGCGTACTCATCAAGTGATGAGATGGCATCGTATATATTGTAATGATAGTAAACGTCTCCATCCAACTTGTGAAGGACACCATTCTTGGCTGGAATGTTCTTGGCTACAGGAGTCACGCCATCCACGTCATATTCTGAAGAAGAAACATACTTGCCATTAAGCATACGTACACTTTCACCCTTTCCATATGAAAGAGTGTGAAGGCTACGAGCTATATGGTTGCTCACAAAGTGGACTGCCACGCCTGAGTCGCCCTTTGCAGTCTGACACAATGACAGGAGCGAATCGGCATTATATGTGCCATCCACAGGTGCCCATACCGTGAGAGACTGGTCAGCGCCAAGCAAGTCTGCATAAGTCACTTTGGTACGATGGTTGTTCGTATAGAGGTGTGTTGCCCTAAGAAGCTTACTGAAGTTGCTCAACTGAGGGTCAGCATCAATAATGGTCATAAGCGACTGCGTACCCTTACTCTGAGGGTCGTCATAGTGTTCCTCCCATGTATCGGAACAAGCAGTCAAAGAGAACAGGGAGCACTGTGCCATCATCATGCCGACAGCCATGCCAAGCAAGCTCCTACCCTTTATTTTATCTCGTAATATCATAATGTTTATTTGTTTAATTTTCACTTTCTTCCACAGATGGATAACGACCTTGAAAACGGTCTCAAAAATCGATTACTATCGATGTGTCAATTCGATTATTAAACGATATGGTAATTCGATTATTAAACGATGTTGCAATTCGATTATTAAACGATGTGGTAATTCGTTTAATAAACGATGCTGCAATTCGATTACTAAACGATGTGGTATATCGTTCCCGATTGATTTTTGCATCCATCTGCAGAAGAGGAATTATATTACTCTTACTTAATGTGTATCCTCTGCATTTACGCCTGCATACACAGACTTAGGACAGAACTCGAAGTAGTTGATTGGAAGCTCAGCCTTTGCATTCTCGATAACAAGCTTGATACGCAAGAAGTATTGCTTGCTTGGGTCGATGGTCTGCGTTGCAAGAATCTTACGATACTTTGAGTTGAGCGAGCGAAGGTTTGTTGAACCTCCCTGATTCCAAGAGTCCATTTCCTTCATGTAGCCACGGTTGTGCATAGCCTTGTCGATGGCACGGTTGTCTTCCTCATCATCCGTATCAGCCACCCATCCGATAGTAGGGTCGGCAGCACCAACGGTAAAGTCAATAGGCAATCCCACAGGCTTTAGGTTTTCCTTGTCTTCGCCAAAGAATACCTGAACAACACCACGGTCAGGGTGAGCACCACAAGAGAAACGTATCTCGTAAGTGTTGGCTGGAAGTGGTGGAAGCTTGAAAGTAACGTCGAACTGACCTACGAGGTCAACGGCATCTGAGTATGAAGCATTCCATACGTTACGGTTGCGGACAGCAAGCTGTGGTTCCTTACCGTGGAAATCCCAGCCCTCTACCTGCTTGAGACCAACGACGCGTCCCACGATACCACGTGTTCCTGCATTGAGGAACTCAGGTGACATTGTGATGATATCCCAACGGATGCGGTCGTTGAACACAACATCACGAGTATTAACATCATATACGAGAATGTCGTCAATATAGTGGTAGATACCATTAAGTGCCTGCTGGTTGAGGGTGTCAGCCTTCTCTCCGCCAGTAAAGCCCTCGGCATAGAGTCCCTTCATTTCTGTAGGAGTATATACCTTCACACCACGTACAGAATACTTCTTGCCCACACCCTTACGGTTGGCAAAAAGACCTTCGCTTGGTGAAGACATCTTGAGGATAGTACCAGGGCACATGGTTGTGTACCAGTCTGTACAGTCGATGAGGTTAGGCATGGCACAAGTAGTCTTGTAGTCTATACCACTCTCTGATATCGTAAAGTCGTTTATTGCCGCATAGTAAGGAAGGATGTGGTAAGCAACGAAACGATGGAGTGGGTTCTTAGGATTCTGCCAGTCGTTGTCATAGAGACCTGCATCCTCTGGGTAAGTAGTATCATACACCTGCTTAGCGTATGCCTTGAGGTCTTCAAGGTTGTTGATACCCTTTGAAGCAAACACCTTGTCCGTCTCCACAAGAGCCGTGAATCGCTGGGCACGATAGCCGATGTATTTACAGTTCCAGTCCTCGTTGGCACGGTGCATTACGACACCAAGGTTCACGGAGTCAGCACCACAGAAGTAGTCCTTGTCCATGTAAGTGAAGAGAGTGTCCTTCATGCCTACGAGATTCAAGGCTGCCACGAAGATGCTGATATTGCGGTCGCTCTCAAGCAACTCTGGGAGGTAAGCATTTGAAGGCTGGATGACATGGTCAAGAGTATGAACCACACCATTCTCCACAGAGTCGTCACGTACGATGAGCTTAGACGACATATTGACGTAGTAAGCCACGTTACCATTGTTCACGACATCGCTGTCACATGAGAATGTAAGGTAACGCTCGTTCATGTTAGCCACAGGGATGTTACCATCGGCAAGGTCGGTAGTGAAATAAGCCTCGTTGATGATATGGTTCCATGACAATGTATCGCAGTCTGCATCCGAGAGGTCGTCAACGGATGACATTCCACGTGAGTGGAGGTAGCTCCGGATAGCCTCGTTAGTTGGGGCAAAGCAAGTATAGTTGCCATACGTAGCCATCATGCCGTACAATCCAGAACGGTGGAGAATCTTTGTAAAGTCACTATACCTCTCAGGCTGGTGGTCGAGGTAGTCGCTCACCATCTCACCCGTGAAGGTATAATAATTATCGCCGACAGGTTCGTCAGAACAAGCGGTCATAGAGAAGAGCGAAGAACACAAAGCCGCAGCCACGACCATAGACTTCGCCATCCACTTTATGTTATTATTTAGTTTCATAATAATTGTTTCTTTTTTGTAGTTACTAAGCTGTTACAGAGAAGTTGAATAGACGTTAGAAGTTCTTTTCAGACTTGTCTGTTTCGTATGCAGGATTCTGCTTGAGGTAAGGATTGACCTTAATCTCGTCACGGCTATATGGCCAGAAGAGCATATCCTGCGTAGAAAGCTTGATACGAATGGCGGGACCATTCTCCTGGAACTTAGGGATGACCTTTGAGAGCATACGAGTGTTGTTGCCGTCGCGGAGACAGAAACGAACAAGGTCAAACCAACGCTTACCCTCGAACATAAGCTCGCGCTGACGCTCATCGAGGATAAGGTTTTCCATTGTGAGGCGTGAAGACGCATAGTCGTCAAACACGAGCGTATCGTTTGCAGCCACACGCTTGTTGTTGGCACGTCTCCACACGGCAGACACACAAGAGAATGCGTCGCGGTAATACTTCTCCTGAGTCTCAGTAAGAGTAGAGCCTGGCTCCACGTCGCCTGCAAGCTCAACCAAAGCCTCTGCACGCATAAGCATCACATCTGTGAGACGATATACAATCCAGTTGTACGATGGATTATTATCATACTCCATATTTACCTTCATATCGCTATTGGACAAGGTTGTAGTAATTGTCACCTCATCTACAGCATACTTTGAGATATATCCCTTGTTGTTCTGAACGGATATATTCTCAAGACGACGACAGTCAGTCTTAGAGAAATAGTCATTGGTTGAAGATACCGGGTCTGAGAACAAGAATGCAGGCACACCTATCTGTCCCGTCTTAGTCTCACGCGTACCATAGAACGTTGGTACAGGGTCTGCGGATTTCATCCTACCTATGTTATTACCATAGTTACCCAACTCGAATATTGACTCAAAGTAAAGCCTTGTACTCAACATACCAGTTGATGACGTCAATGTACGAGGGAAAATCTTATTGTAGGCAAGTCCCAAAGTATTTGAACCAGACTGGCTTTCCGGATAAAGAGGATACTTACCGAAGAGTTCCAGATTAACAGAACTTGGGTTTCTCTGGTAGTCGCGCTCATACTCTGCAATCTTCTGGTTGATGACAAGGTCGCAGTTCTCTATACACTTCTGCCAGTCACCCTTCCACAAATACATATCTGCAAGAAGAGCGTAGCAAGCAGCACGAGTGATGCGATACTTGTTCTCCATTGTAGTCTCAGCATAACGAATTACGGCATCATTCTTTATAGCCTCAACATCATCTATAATCCTATCAAGGACATAATCAAACTTATCAGCAGGCACACGGTATGACTTACCATCATCGATGGAAGGTTCGTTCACGTATGGCACGTCACGGAATGTACGGATGAGGTAGAAGTGAGCCAAGCTACGGAGAGTAACTGCCTCGGCTATTGTGGCACGAAGCTCTGCTTCCGTAAAGTTAGGATCGATAGCACATACCTCTGGTGCATAGTGGATAACAGTGTTACATCTATTGATTACCTCATAGAAACTAAGCCAGTTCGCATAAGAGTTGGTTTCAAGAATGTTCTCCTTGAATATCTGATTGAGGTCATTAGGGGTATTTGCTCCAGCCTGCATATTGTCAGAACGGCTCTCACCCCAAATAACCATACGTTTTTGGCAATCACTACTGTTCAGCGACTCATAGCAAGAGAAGAGCACGCTGTAAACGTCAGCCTCTTCCGTCCAATAGTTCTCAAGCACAACCTCATTGAGCGGCTTGATGGACAAAAAGTCATTACACGATGCCACGGATGCCATTCCACATAATGGAAGGGCGAGCACAACAGCACGACGTGTATACCTTTTTATATTATTATATATATTTATCATCTTGTTTAGTATTATATGGAAGTTAACTTCTCTCGTTTTAGAATCCTACAGCCACACCGAGTGTGAATGAGCGTGCATTAGGTGTACGGGCATTGTCCTGAGCCACACCCATACCACCAACCGCAACCTCTGGGTCTGCACCGCTATAGCCTGTGAGACAGAAGAGATTATTGGCACTGAGGTCGAAACGTAATTGCTGGATACCCCATTGCTTCAACACGCTTGGAGAGAGTGAATAACTAATCTGAGCATAGTTAAGACGCATGAACGAACCATCTTCCATGAAGCGGTCAGAACCGAGCCAGTTGTAACCTGCCTTGTGAAGGGCACGTGGGATAGGAGCTTCGTCACCCTCCACACGCCAACGCCAGTTAACAGCTGCACTCTGGTTGTTACTTGTGTACATGTTCTCTGCGTTCATACGAGCCTTGTTGATAATCTTGTTACCAGCACGGAAGTTGAACTGGAGGTTAAGAGCCCAACGGGCATAGTTGAAGCGCATTCCCCATCCACCAGTAACCTTAGGAAGTGAGCTACCGAGATAGACAATATCAAGCTCATTGATGTTACCATCATGGTTGATATCCTCATAGATGGCATCACCACCATGGAACTGATATATAAAGTTCTTGTCACGGTTGTTGTAACCGAACACCATAGGAGTTGTGAAGCCGTTCTTGTCAACGATAACATTGCCATCAGCATCACGTGCTACAGGAGCATTAGGGCCACTAACACTTGGCACCTCAACCTCTGAATACTTAGAGTACTGATAAACTCCCTTGTAACGGAAGCCATAGATAGAACCGAATGCATTGTGAAGCTGCACACGAGAGAGGTAAGAACCATTGTTCTTGTCGAAGTCGCCATTGAGCGAAGCAAGGACAGTAGGGTCCATCTCGATAATCTCGTTTCGGTTGTTGGCAAATGTCACGTTGAAATCCATAGAGAACTTGCCTGTACGAATGAATTTATTACCGTGGATATTGAACTCCCAACCTGTGTTACGCATCTTACCAGTGTTCTGGCTTGAAAGGTTCTTGAATCCAGAAGACGTTGGAATACCAAAGTTATTCATGATAAGGTCTGTGGTATTCTGCACATAGATGTTGAAGTCGGCAACGTATGTGTCATCAAGCACACCAAGGTTGAAACCGAGGTTCCAAGTCTGCTTATCCTCCCACTTGAGGTTGGAGAGACGGATATTGTTTGGATATACCGAATTGTAGTCAGCATATCCTGAACCATTGGAATACTTAGAGAAGTAGAGGTACTGACCTCCAGGCTGATTACCAGCACGACCCCATCCCGGACGGATAGAGAGCATAGACAACCAAGGGAATGCCTTCTGCATGAATGGTTCGTCACTTATGTTCCAACGGAATGACACAGATGGGAAGTTACCCCAACGCTTGTCATCACCGAACTTAGTGGAACCATCTCGACGTACAGAGAAGTCGGCAACGTAACGCTCCTTGTAAGCATAGTGTGCCTGGAATGTGAGATATACAGAACGCCACTGGTTGGCACCAGAGCCGATGCTCTCAATCACACCATCAGCCACTGAGCTTGAAATAGAACCTTGTGGCAAACCATAGATGGAACTTGATGATGATGCAGATGAACCATCAGTAAGCTGGAACTGAGCCATTGCCATGAAGCTATGGTCTTGGTTGGCAAAGTGAGGCATGAACGTGAGACGGTGAGTAGTAGTAACCGCCGTACTCTTGTTTGCATCTGACTTTGAAGAGTTATTCTTAGTATCTGCCCAACCATTAGTCACGAGGCTTGATGGATAGAAAGAATCGTTATACTTATTAAAGATATTGAACAAAACCTTACCCTCATACTTCAACTGTGAAGACTCAGGAGTTGTACCCAAGAGCTGATAGTGAAGCTGGAACTCAGGCTGAATCTGGTAAGTAGCCTCATCGTTCCTTGCCTCATTAGCAATGGCTATTGGGTTAGGATACTTGAACTGATCTTCCTTGAGTTCCTCTGAACATGTATTAAGGATGTGGTAATAGTCAGGAAGGTCATTGCCATACTCGTCCTTCTCATAGATGGAGAGATTAGGCATCTTCTGATATGCGTTGGAGAGAAGCTCCGCAGCATTCTTCTGGTTCTTTGTATAAGTAAGGTTGAAGTTAGTGACAATCTTAATACGGTCGCTCACCATATAGTCGAGAGCAACACGTGTAGAAAGACGGTCAAGAACCTGCTTCAACACCGTACCTGTCTGGTGGTCGTAACCGAATGAGATACGGAACTGAGCCTTCTCACCACCACCCGACATACTGATATTGTGCTTCTGAAGGAGACCGTTCTTGCTTACAGCATCACGCCAGTCTGTATTATTATTATACATGTGGTACTCGCTGAAAGAAGGGTCATAGTTGAACTCACGGATATCAGAAGCATCGTTAGAGAGGCGTGGGTTGTAGTATGCCTCCTTCATCAACATTGTATATTGGTCTCCATCAAGGAGTGCCATACCCTTTGGCTGATGAGTGAGTGTAGCACGATAAGAGTAAGTAACCCTTGTCTTACCACGGTGTCCACGCTTTGTCTTGATTTCGATAACACCATTTGCACCCTGTGAACCCCAGATGGCACAGGCAGCAGCATCCTTCAGCACTGTGATAGTGGCAATATCATCAGGGTTGACATTAAGAAGTTCTGCATACTGGTCTTCTGTTGCAGATGCATAGTTGAAGTTGCTCTTATAGTCAGACTCAAACACATTACCGTCAACTACGATAAGTGGCTCTGAACTACCATTGATGGAACTTACACCACGAAGACGCATCGTAGTACCTGAACCGAGGTTACCAGAGTTGCTGACGATATCGAGACCAGAGATACGTCCCTGAAGAGCCTCGTCAACACTTGTCATGGCAAGTCCCTCGAACTCCTTCATGTCAATAGTCTGAGATGCGATAGAAAGCTCTCGCTCTGGAATGGCAAGACCACTGGCTGGTATTGTTTTCTTTCCCTTAACCACTACCTCCTTGATGACATTGTTACTTACGAGGCGAATCTTGTATGTCGTACCGCTAATCTTAACATACTTTGTCTCATAACCAATGAACGATATACGCAATTGGTCCTTTGGGTCAACGATACGTAACGAGAAGTTACCGTTGATATCGGTAACCGTATGCGCTACGATACGGTTATTCTTATCCAACTCAACAACGTTACATGCCATAAGCACGTCCATATCGTCCATCACAGTACCGCGAATCATTGTTCCGGCTTTCTGTGCTGACGCTGTCAGTGACATTGCTGTAAGTGCGAGCAGTGAAATATATTTTTTCATGTTTGAATTATTCTTTTTTCTTCAGAAGAAGTAAAAGGAAATTAAATGGATTTATAAAGAGTTAAAAAGACGTTCGTCTTTTTTCATTGGATAGTTCAGACATTGTGTCGTCTATTCACTCCCCTTTTAATACCTTTTACGACTTTTTTCTACTAAACTATTTATACTGTAACGCTCCATTCAGTCGGTGTACAACTGCGTGAGATGATGTATATAACTGACCTGCACGGTTTGAATTGGCATTGTCATACTGGTACTCACGGCAAGTGATGTTGTACAACTCAGGGTTAGACGTGTCAACAGAGAGTTTGTTGCCCTTAGCATCCACTACTGTTATTCCATCATTGCTAACTTTTGTGTTCAACTTATAATATGAGAGGTTACCATCATCAAGCTTGTAGGCAGAAGTCTCAAACTCACCACTATCATTGCCCTGACCTATATAGAAGCCATTGTCCTGAATATGGTACTTGATGAATGTCTCTATCTCGTTTGCAAGACTATCTTTGACGCTTTCCTCCGTAGCAGCATCAACCTGTTCCCAAGTTGGAAGCTTGCCAGAAGACTGAAGTGCCTCTATCGCCTCATTAGAAGGTACATATACCGTATATTGGAATGTATTGAATATAGAGATATTTGTACTTGCACATCCGTGCATATCCTTACCTACCGTGTGACGTGTCTCTGTAAGCTCAGAACTTGCAAGGAGATTCTTGAATGCAGAGAACTCTTCATGCTCGTCAAGTACATCCATTACAGACTTACGCGTAGTCATGATAGGAGAATCCTCTATGATGTAGCTCTTACCATTACCCTGATAAGACTGGTCATATATCTCCCTGACAGCTACAGCCGTACCATCGTCCTGCTGTGCACTACCCTGAACTGTCATGCCATTGCTACCCATTGAAGCCTTTGCAATCTTCACTACGCTACCACCCTTAGTACGATAGAATGTGTTACCATCCTCCACGTTACCAATAACGATGTGAGTGTTAAGGATATCCTCAAGACGATTCTTTATCTGGTCGTATGTAGCGAGTGAGATAGAGTCTGTTACTGTCTGTGTCTCCAAATCGTAGTTCCAGATACTTGCCCATACCTTATCCTTCTCTGTCTGTGCAGAAGAACGGTAGTGGAAGCGGAACAACTGAGTACTTGTCTTTCCATAAGAACATGGATCAATGTATTCAAGCAAAGCATCATTTGTTGGAATGAAAAGGCTGTAGTATGAGTTCTGTGAATTGAGGTAGACATCATAGCCACACTGCTCAATACCCCAATAGAATATACTCATAGTCTCATTTACAAGTGCTGGGAATGAAACAGAGATGTATGCAACAGGGTTGAATACTCGGTTAGTGAGATAGACAGCACCATTACAAGCCATGAATACAGAATCAACATATTCCTTTCTAAGACCAAGCTCGTCATTTGCATCGTTAAGCACAGTCTTGAACTTGCTTGGTACAGAATTAACGAAAGAGTTGAGCATGTTCACGTTCAAGAGCTTTGAAACGACCTTGTCAGGTACGTTTTCCCATGAACCGTAACGATTCTTGAGAACCTTACCTGCTCCTTCGTTCCAGTACTTGTCCATTGCCTCATTGCTTGGGACGAGCATTACACCCATATTCTGCTGAAGTGCCACATCAGCAGAAAGGCTGCTTGTTGTAGAAGAATAGAACTGGTTCCATCCTGGGTCGAACTTGAGTGTACCAGGTACAGGTCCTTCCTGCGGAGTAAGGTCAAGTGCTTTATTACCCTGTGAACGGTTTGAGAAATAACGCTTCTCAAACACAGAATCCACATTTGTATTGTAGATACGATTATACTCCTTAGTCAAATCCATTCCTACGTAGTAAGGAGCACAGAAACGGTCAAGGAGGAGAGAGAACTCAGAAACATTAGCCTTCTGATGGATAAGCTCTGCCATGTTAGGAAGTGGAGTGAGCACTTCCTTCATCTCATGAACGAATCCATTTGAGCACTTGATATTAGGATGCTCCATCTTGATGCCGTTAACATTGGCATCACCAGCCTCACGACTTCCTTCATAGTTGAAAAGGAAGTTACAGTCATCATTGTTGATAAGCTTGTTTGTGAGGAATGCCTCAATAAAGTGAACCATTGGGGGAGTTGTACGGTCAAGGAAACAAGGAATAGTCTTGTTGTTGTCCTTGTAGTACTGCCAATAAGGATTGTTTGGCATCTTGTCTGGAGAAAGTACAGGAACAGAGTCAAACTGCGACACGGCTGTGAGACGACGCATACAGTCACCCTCAACAGGAAGTGAGTTTTCGCTCGTTGCCTGCGAACTTGAGAGATAAGCTACCTGACAAGAGTTGTTAATCATACTTCCAAACAAAAGAAGCTTCTTCTGTGCAGGAGTGAGCTCGGAATAATTCCTCACTCCCCAAGTGTTTGTCTGGTAGAAACGGTTAAACGCCTCATCGTTTGCCACGAAAAGCGTCTTACTACCTGTCTTTGCAAGGACATCCTTGTAGTTCAGGTCATCAATAAGTCTAACCATGTTCGTGTAGTGTCCGTCATCATTCAGATAGTCATACACGCTCGAGCCTAACCAATCAGGTGTAGTCTCAGCCAAGTCATAACCATCACATGAAGACATTAGCCCCATCGCAAACATAGCGCAGCCAGCCGCCAAGGCAAGGCTTTTTCGATGTACAGGTTTAGTTTTCATTTTGATATTTAGTATTATGTTAGTTTCTATTGCTCGTAAGTATTAAGTCTGTGATTTCCCAAGTTTATAAATTCTCACAGTATAAGTTTTCGTCTTCACGAGCCTTACGGCTCCTTTGTTCTCACGGTTAAGTGTTCGTAAAGTATGTCTAACGAAAGTTGTTTTTTGTCTAAGTTCATGGACTCACACTCCCCTTTGGGGAGAAGCCACTCTTTAACGTTACAAATTTACATTTTTTCACAATAGCATAAAAAAAATTGTGTAACATGTAGTTTACACCATGTTACACAATTTTTATCAATATGTATTTTAATTACTTAAAACAATCGTTTATTACTCATCAATACCCTCGATTGTCTGAATTGTACCATCTTCGTTGTATGTCAATTCACATACTTTAAGACTTCTGAGCCAAGACTTACCGCCTGATGGCACACTATCGTGATGGAAGAGATACCACTTACCCTTGTACTCGATGATGCTGTGGTGAGTTGTCCAACCTACAACAGGAGTGAGGATAACACCCTGATAAGTGAAAGGTCCGTATGGGTTGTCACCTACTGCATAGCAAAGGAGGTGGCTGTCACCTGTTGAGTAAGAGAAGTAATACTTTCCCTTGTACTTGTGCATCCAACTTGCCTCGAAGAAACGATGTGGGTCGTCTGCCTTGAGTGGGTTACCGTCCTTGTCAACCACGAGGATTGGACGTGGAGCCTCGGCATAGTTGAGACCATCCTTTGTGAGGCGTACGCAACGGCTTGGGAGAGAATCAGCCTTTCCTTCTGGGAGATATGGTTCCTCAAGGTGGATATTATCCTTGTAACGCTGGAGCTGGCCACCCCAGAGACCACCGAAGTAAACGTAAGTCTCACCATCTGCATCATCACGGAAAGCACACATATCGATGCTGTAGCTTCCAGGGATTGGTGCTGGCTGTGGAATGAATGGACCTGCTGGATTGTCTGCGATGGCAGCACCCCAATGGAACACGTCGTTTCTGTCCTTGAGTGGGAAGTACATGATATACTTCTTCACCTTCTTGCTGAAGCCCATGCCCTTTGCCTGCTCTTCTGCATTTGTAGGAACCTCAACTTCATACTCCTGAACGTCACAGTCCCAGAGCTGGCGGCCTGCCCAAGGAATATCCTCCTGACGGAGTACGCATCCGTGGTCAGTTACCTTGCCTGTCATAGGGTCACCATCGATAGAGAGGACATGATAGTCCTTCATTACATACTGGTCACCATTGTCGTTCTCTACGTTCTCACACTCCCAGTCGTGACTTGGGTAAATGTAAATCTTTCCGTCGAAGATATGAACAGATGGGTCTGCCATGTAATCCTCTGGGAATACATATCTTTTCTTAGTTTTTGTTGCCATAATTATTATGTATTAGTATTATACTATCTTATCTTCCCTACCCTGACAAGCATCACGTAAGAATTACGAACGACTAACGAAGGGTTAGCGAAGGATTTTAGTCGATTTTTTCTTGTATTATTTTGTCCTTGCCTCGATTTCTCTGTTAATCTCGTCAAGCTTCTCGTCTGTAAGTGGGTACTTATATATAAGGTATCCTACGATAATGAGAAGACATGCTGGGATGACACAAGTAAACCAAAGGATTGCCTCCTGTGCACTTGCAGAATAATTAGCAAGCTTTGGATAGTAAGCGTTTACTGGTGCACTGATGAATGATGCGAGGAACACAACCACGAAGATGCTGAGCATCAGCTGGAGACACTTGTTAGCCTTGAATTCTGCAAACATCTCGCCGTATGTTACTGGCTTCTCTGGAGTTGTAGCAATTCTTTCCTTACAACCTGTGAAGCAAAGGAGCAAGAGAACGAAACCGATGATTGCAAACACGCAAGTAACAGTAAACCACGCATTAGGAGCGATAGGAAGAGCTGACTCCTCACTTGCCAAGTCAAAACCAATCATACCCATTACCAATGGGGTAATCCAACCAGCGATAGAGAAACCAGCCTTGAATGCAACACCTGCAAGGGCGTTTACAGTAGCTGCAGGCCTGTTGCCTGTACGATACTCAGCCTCAGTAATAACCTCAGGAACAAGTGCCCACATGAGTGAACCTACGAGAAGTCCTACACCAGTCATGACCTTTGCAATCTGAACGATAGTATTACAGCTTTCAACATCAGAAACCTTTGGAATAGTGTAAAGCACTACAAATCCGAGGAAACCGATAGAGAGAAGCAAGTAATAGAGTCCCTTCTTACCGAACCAAGACTTCAACAAAGGAAGTGATGGAAGGATAACGAAAGCAGGAATAGTACCAATAGCCATGAACAAAGCCTGATTCCAGTCGATAACTGTATGTGCAACAACAGCAAGACCGATAGGGAAACCTGCCTGAACAAGAATCTGACCGATATTAGCGCATACCATTCGTGTAGATGTGAGCTTGAGCACCTCATCATTATCACGAGTCATACTTGCCATGATTGAGCCATAAGGAATGTTCACTACTGAATAAATCATACTCAGCAATGTATAGCTGACAGTTGCATATACAATCTTCATGCTCATTGACCATGCAGCCACCTGAGGAAGCATAAGCAAGCATGCAGCAACTGTGAGAGGAATACCACCGTAGAGAAGGTAAGAGCGATACTTACCCAACTTAGGGTTGCGGTTATCAATATAGCGTCCAACCACAGGACTCCAGAAACAGTCGATGAGTCGGACAGAGAGAATCAATCCACTTACGAAAGCAGGATTGATTTTAAGAACCGTAGTAAGGTAGAGCATCAAGTAGCATGCCACCGTCTGGAAAATAAGGTTCTGTGCAAGGTCGCCTGAACCGAAGCCGATTCTTTGCAACCAGCTAAGCTTGTAGAAGCCCTTAGCTTCTTGAGTTGAATTTTCAGTCATTTTTAGTTTTCGGTAAAATTTGATTATTAAATTTCAGCACAAAGGTAATTATTTTCATTTCCCAAACATTCGTGGTATGTAACATAAAGTTTCTCGTGCGTTTCATGTAGGGCTAAAATCGTGCATTATAGACGCATTTGTAATAAATTGAATAAAGAATGAAACAAAAAAGAAAAAGGATAAGGATAATTGTTCGTTACTTTGCATCGTCTAATTTCAGACGCGCATTTATTCATATTTCACGCATAAAAAGAAAAATGACAAATAATAGTAGTAATAGTTTAGTTAAGTTGATGCTCATGCTGCTTGCGTTTCCTTTTTTCGCACAAAAAATGGAAGCGCAGCAGTTGAGCCTTAGAGATGCTTTTCAGGACAAGTTCCTCATCGGCACTGCTATAAATATGTGGCAGGTTCGACAGGGAGGAGAAAAGATGCACAATCTCATCAAGAGCCAGTATAGCGCTATTGTTGCTGAGAATTGTATGAAAGCAGAGGCTGTACAGCCTATCGAAAATATCTTTAACTTCAAGGACGGCGACGACCTTGTTGAGTTTGCAAGGAAAAACAACCAAGTAGTTACGGGCCATTGTCTCATCTGGCACTCACAGACTCCTACATGGTTCTTCAATAATGACAAGGGAGTGCAGGTTGATCGTGAAACCATGATTGACCGCATGAGAAAGCACATCTACACAGTTGTCGGACATTTCAAGGGAAAGGTTAAAGGCTGGGACGTAGTAAACGAAGCCATCGAAGGTGACGGCTCACTTCGTCGTAGCAACTTCTACAATATAATAGGTGAAGATTACATTCGCCTTGCATTCCAGTTTGCACACGAAGCAGACCCAGACGCAGAACTTTACTACAACGACTACAGCATGGACAACCCTGCTAAGCGTGAAGCGGTGATAAAGCTCATCAGAGACCTCAAGGCTCACGGACTCCGTATCGACGCCATCGGCATGCAGTCACACCTTGGACTTGACTCCAACCTCAAGCAGTACGAGCAGAGCATCGAGGCTTACGCAAAGGAAGGAGTAAAGGTTATGGCAACAGAACTCGAAGTAAGCGTACTTCCTTGGCCATCTGACCAGCAGACAGCCGAGATAAGTACAAACTTCGCATATCAGGAGACGCTCAACCCTTTCAAGAACGGCATTACCGCAGAAATGCAGGCAAAGCAAGATAAGTTCATGGTAGAGCTCTTCAAAATCTACAAGAAGCACTCAAAGGACATCACACGCATCACATTCTGGGGCGTTTCCGATGGTGACTCTTGGAAGAACGACTTCCCAGTCAAGGGACGCACGGATTACCCACTCCCATTTGGACGTAATCTCGAGGCTAAACCTTGGGTGAAGAAGATAATTGACTAAGCACAATAGGTTAATGGTTAGTAATAATAGTATTTTTTGCAAGCGGTTCCGCGACGAGATGTCGTAGAGCCGCTTAATCTTTTATAACGCCTCTGCGTTCTCCTTTTCGTACACTATACGATATACTTTACCCATACCTTTATCGTAAATACTAAGAAATGTAACCCTATGAATAAAAAAAGCATAATATTTTGCAAAAAAGTCGTGTTTCTCTTGTATAATTGAAAGAAAGAATATACTTTTGCATAGATATAATCACGATACAAAACCATCAACTAACATAGTTAAGGTGAGTTCGGGACGACTCAACGAAACTCAAATTACAGTATATAATGTTATGATGAACAGCGTCAATCCATACGTTTCAGTTGACTGCGTACTCCTCGGTTTCGATGGAGAGCGACTTAATGCGTTGGTTGTAAGACAGACCAATGCAGAGAAAGGAAACGACACAGGATGCTACAAACTACCGGGAAGCCTCATCAATATGGATGAAGACCTTGATGATGCTGCGCAAAGGGTACTGAAGCAACTTACAGGACTCGTTCAGGTCAAGATGGTACAGTTCAAGGCTTTTGGAGGCGCACAGCGACTTGCCAATCCTCGTGACTCCATCTGGCTCGAAAGATACCACCATCTTGAGCACCACCTCGAACGAATAGTTACAATAGCATATTTGTCACTTCTCCGCATCGACCGCAAGATGGCGAAGCTGGATTCCGGCTACGAGGCACAGTGGATTCCTATTGACGAGCTTCCACAGCTTGCCTTCGACCATAGCGAGATAGTTAAGGAGGCTGTACAGTCTGTCAAGAAGATGACGGCTCTCGACCCTACCATGTTCTTCGACCTCCTGCCTCGCAAGTTTACGGCTACACAGCTGCGCAAACTCATGGAAAGCGTGACGGACGACAAGGTGGACATAAAGAACTTCCACAAGAAACTGGCAAAGATGCCTTACCTCGTCCTCCTCGAGGAGAAGGAAGAGGGCGTGAGCCACAGGGCTGCTCGCTTCTACAAGTTCAAGAGAAAATAAATAGTATTAACAATATTCCCCATCCGCACCCCATTAAAAACAAGGATGGGCAGCGTTCCCATGACGGGAGGGCTGCGGGGTTATTAAGACTTTATGTATTTACTCGGTTACGACATAGGTACTTCTTCTGTAAAGGCCGCTGTAGTTAATTCAGAGACAGGTGAGTGTGTAGTTTCAGCACAGTATCCAGATGCTGAAGCTCCAATTAGTGCCACACAGCCAGGATGGGCTGAGCAGGAGCCAGAGATGTGGTGGGACGAACTCGTGAACGCCACTAAGAGGGTTGCAGCAAAGGCTGACCTCAAGCAGGTAGGTGCAATAGGTATCAGCTACCAGATGCACGGACTCGTATGCGTTGACAAGGATGGCAAGGCTATCCGTCCAAGTATCATCTGGTGTGACGGACGTGCCGTACCTTACGGTAACAAGGCATTCGAGGCTATAGGCGCAGACAAGTGTCTCAGCCACCTCCTCAACTCTCCTGGTAACTTCACTGCTGCCAAGCTTGCTTGGGTAAAGGAGAACGAGCCTGAGAACTTCAAGAAGATTAACAAGATTATGCTCCCTGGCGACTATATCGCTATGCGCCTCAGCGGTGGCACAATCAACATTACCATATCTGGTCTCTCAGAGGGTATGTTCTGGGACTTCAAGGAGAACAAGGTTAGCGACGACATCATGAAGCACTTCGGCTTCCCTGAGAGCATCATCGCTGACATCGTTCCTACATTTGCCGTTCAGTCAAAGGTATGTGCAGATGTTGCAAACATCCTCGGCGTACCAGAAGGCACACCAATCTCTTACCGTGGTGGCGACCAGCCTAACAACGCACTTTCACTCAACGTGATGAAGCCGGGAGAGATTGCTGCTACAGGTGGTACTTCTGGTGTGGTATATGGTGTGCTTGGCGAGGTTAATTACGACAAGCTCAGCCGCGTGAACACATTCGCTCACGTAAACCACAACCAGCCAGACACTCGTCTCGGTGTGCTTCTCTGTATCAATGGTACAGGTATCCTCAATGCATGGATGAAGCGTACCGTTGCTCCTGAGAACATCAGCTACCCAGCCATGAACGACCTCGCAGAGAGCGTACCTGTAGGTGCAGAGGGCTTGAGCATCATCCCATTCGGTAACGGTGCAGAGCGCGTGCTCCAGAACGAGAATCCAGGTGCTTCCGTTCACGGCATCAACTTCAACATCCACACTAAGGCTCACATGCTTCGTGCAGCACAGGAAGGTATTGCCTTCTCATTTGCCTACGGTATGGACATCATGAAGCAGATGGGTATGGACATCAAGACTATCAAGGCTGGTCATGCAAACCTCTTCCTCAGCCCACTCTTCCGTCGCACTCTTGCTGCCGTAACAGGTGCAACTATCGAGCTTTACGAGACTGACGGTTCTGTAGGTGCTGCTTACGGAGCTGGTATCGGAGCTGGTATATATAAGGATAGCGACGACGCATTCAAGACTCTCAAGCACATCGCTACAGAGAAGCCTGTTGCCGACACAGAGGCTTACAAGGCTGCTTACAAACTCTGGTGCGAGAGACTTGGTAAATAATGAGGAATTAGGAATGGAGTGCATAGAGCCATACTTGGCTCTACACACAGGCGCTTAAAGCTAATGCCATCAGGCCTCCATCAAGATCCGCTCCTCCCCATTCCTACCATCCATTCAGAGCCATCCTTGGCTCTCCATAGCAATTATTTATCCAAATGTGATACTTGCGATGCAAACATTTTGTTTGCATCGCTTTTTTGTTTACCTTTGCCTCAAAACTAACAAACCTATATTTCCTGATACACAAACAGCGAAATACCAAAACAAACCTATTATGAAGAATTTACTGACACTTTTACTCATGGGTGCCGCATCCTTGGCAAGCGCACAGAATCCTAATCCCATAAGGGTGAATCAGGTGGGCTACTACCCACACGCAGAGAAAACAGCCGTCATCGAGTCCGATGGCTGGGCTAAGAAGTATGTAATCAAGGACGTCGTCACGGGCAAGAAAGTTTGGAAGGGCAAGGCCGTCCGTACCGCCACATCACCTTGGTCTGGCAAGGAGAGAGCCATCATCGACTTCTCCGACATCACGAAGCAAGGCACATACATCCTCACCAACGGCAAGGACTCAGAGCCTATCGTCATCAAGGAGCATGTGTTCAGCGACCTTGCCAAGGCAAGCCTCAAGGCGTTCTACCTACAGCGAAGCGGCGAGGTCATTTCCAGGGAATATGCCGGTCAGTGGTCAAGGCCTTCGGGTCATCCCGACACACTCGTGTATGTACACCCAAGTGCAGCGTCTGCCTCACGCCCTGCCGGCACGGTAATCAGCAGTCCGGGAGGATGGTACGATGCAGGCGACTACAACAAGTACATCGTCAACTCTGGCTACTCTGTCAGCCTCATGCTTTGTGCATACGAGATGAACGAGAAATACTTCAAGAACCTCGACGTCAACATCCCTGAGAGCCGCAACAACATACCAGACATCCTCGACGAGATAATGGTAAACATCAAGTGGATGCAGACCATGCAAGACCCTGAGGACGGAGGAGTGTACCACAAGCTCACAACGCCTAACTTCGAGGGCTTCATCATGCCTAAGGAGTGCAAGCAGCCACGCTACGTGGTGCAGAAGACCACAGCCGCAGCACTCGACTTTGCTGCTACCATGGCAAAGGCAAGCCGCATATACGGCGAGTTTGCCCAATACAAGGACTTTGCAGAGGAGGCACGCAAGCAGGCACGCCTCGCTTTCGACTGGGCACTTGCCCACCCTGCCGTCTATTACCGCCAGAACGAGATGAACGCCAAGTACGAACCTAAGGTCAATACCGGTGCATACGACGACATGAACGTGAACGACGAGTTCCTCTGGGCTGCCACGGAGATTATCATCACGGAGCTGGTAAACCGCAACATGGGCGTAGAGCAATACTACAACGTGGCAATGGAGAAGATGAACGACGTGAGGTACGGCCTGCCTACTTGGGGCAACGTGGCAAGCCTCGCCATCTACTCATTCATCGGAGCAATGGAGAAATACGGCAGCCAGATGGGCGAGCCACAGGTATATGGATTCATCAAGGAACAGGTGCTACAGTATGCCGACGCTGCCCTTGCCACCATCCCTACGTCATGCTACAACAACCCGGGAGGCAACAGTCCGAGGGATTTCTTCTGGGGATGCAACTCAGAGAGCTTTGCAGGCCAAGGCATCATGATGCTCTATGCCTACCGTCTCACGGGCAACAAGAAGTACCTCACGGCAGCATTGGAGAATGCTGACTACCTCCTCGGACGCAATGCCACAGGCTACTGCTACGTAACAGGCTTTGGCACATTCTCCCCTAAGGCACCTCACCACAGGCTCTCACATGCCGACAAGGTGATTGAGCCTCTCCCAGGCTTCCTAGTGGGTGGCTCTAATCCGGGACAGCAGGACAAGAAGGACGTACAGGAGCCTTACAAGTCAAGCCAGCCTGACGAGTCATACCTCGACAACATGGGCTCATACGCTTCCAACGAGATAGCCATCAACTGGAACGCTTCACTCGCCGCCCTCATCTGCTGGATAGAGGCTGAAGAGTAAGCCCCACCACTGCCATCCCCCTTCGCACAAAGCCTCTGAACGTGGGAAGATATTTCGGGAATCATCACTTTCTTGCTTCCTTTGGAGTAATTCCGAATTGTTCCTTGAAGCATTTGGCAAAGTACTGAGAAGAACTGAAGCCTACATTGTATGCCACTTCTGCGATACTGAGTGTTGTGGTCTGCAAGAGGCGACGACCTTCGTTTAGTCGTATTTTGCGAATATATTCTGAAGCGGAGCTTGTGCCTGAATACTTTTGGAAACGACGGTAAAAGTTTGAACGGCTGATGTTCATGTCTTGTGCCAGTTGTTCGTTGCCATAGTTCGCATTGTCAATATTCTGCATTACTAACAGATGCATTTTCTCCATAAACTCGTCTGCTTCACGTTGTTTATACTCTGTGCTGTCAAACTTGTTGTCGGTATCTGATTGTTCTTGCGTAGCGTTTGTAGTAGGTGCTTCTTTGGCTTTCTTTTTTCTGGTAAGTAAGAATACCACAGAACAGAATAATGTGAGAACGGCAAATACTATACTGACGATGTAGGCAGATTGCATTGGTATGCGAAATGTACGAAGAGTTTGTGTCTTAGTCCATCGTCCGTATTCATCACGACATTTCACTTCAAGTGTATAACTGCCACAAGAAAGTGAGTCGTATGTAATATCGTTGTGCCCAGCTTCAGTGTATTTCCATTCTGTTGCGTGTGCAAAAGGTGAGAATCCTTGTGGAACGAAACGGTAAGCGTATGAAATAACGTCTGAATGTAGGTGGTTGAGCGTAGAGACGTGTGTGGAGTCAATGAGGACAATGCGTTCGTCAGATTGTGCTTTGTCAAGTTCTTTGCATGGAGCTATGACGAGGAAAGCACCTATACCGCCTACGCACACACTGTCGTCTGCAAGTGTGATGTCGGTAAAGTATTCGACATCGATATTTGGGTCGTTGGCATAAATCACACGTTCTGCCTTGGTGCGTGGATTGCTCTCCGTTATACACTTCTCTGTCAATGTCCATTGATGTCCATGTCTGTCAGTTACAGAAGGTAGAGCGTTTGGAACTGTTGAGTATGAGAGTTTGCTGTCCTTCCAATCCACAAGCCTAATAATACCCACGGAATCCGTGAGTTGTTCCAACTGGTGCTTGTGATAGTCGTAACGCATCACCTGCTTCTCTGTTCCAATAAGCAGTTTGCCTGAACCTAAGTCGTTCAAGGCACTTATGTAGTTAGGCACTTTACCTTCTGTGCATTCTTCCCAATGTATGCGCATCCCATCATGCCATGCGTGGATAAGTCGTCTGCCATTGCACGTCCACACTCCAGCCTTGTCACGACATTTAGCCAATACCTTTTGTGTGGAAAGAGGTGAAGGTGACGCTTCATTAGCCATGAAAGACATATCGCCTGTTTTTGCGTTGTATAACGATAGACGTGTGCGACGCTGATAAATCCAGTAATAGTCTCCTTCACGCACAATGCGGTCAACCATAATTTGATACCCAAGCTTCGATGTCATGGCTTTCACTTCGTGACGCTTTATCGCTCCTTGTGTCCATGATAGTGCAAAGGTATGTGGCGAACTACCTGGAACCCACACGTTGCCTCTATTGTCGCAGATGATTTTACCAATCAACTTCTTTTCTGTAGGTAGGAAGTTAGTCGTGGATAATCGTGTTATGCGGTTGCCACTGACTGCGTAGGCATATATGTCATCCATGGTGCTTACCCACATTATGTCATGTAGTGTATCAAGCATCATGTTGTTCACTTCCTTGCTAAAGTTGTTTAGCATCATTTGCTCATCCTGAACAGTGATATGTCCGCTCTCTTCGTACTTCACCACGCCCTTGCCCCATGTACCTACCCAGTAAAACCTACGGTCTTTGCTTTCGATGATGTAACTTGCCGCTACGTCTAAGTCCCAAGGGCATTTCTCAAGTGTGTCCGATGCTTTCTTGATGCGATAGATACCACCGCGGAGTATGGTTATCCACAATGTACCTTTGGAGTCAAGCATTATTTCCTTCACTTCCTCACGACTGTTCGTGCCAATGCTCAACACCTTTTCTGCCTCACCGTCTTTGTTGAATCTAATAATGCTCTGTGCAATGCCAACCCACATCTTGCCATTGCTGTCCATGCAGACGTTGTTCACTTTCTTGCGCATGAGCATAGAGTGGGACACCTTCTTGATTTGCTCTTTTTTTTTGTCGAGGATGTATAGTCCCATGCGTGTGCCAAACCATATCCTGTTGTGACGGTCTTCACTGAAGCATGTCACTTCATCATTATCCATGATGCCTTTGCCCACGCCTTTGCTATTATACACTCTGATATTATAGCCATCATCACGACACAACCCTTCGCCGTTCGTGCCATACCAGAAGAAGCCTTCCTTGTCTTGCATTATCAATGCAAGGCTTGGAGAAGGCAACTTACTTTGTGTCGGTAGTTCACGAAAGATGATGTTGTCCATAGGGGTGTTTTGTGCCCCGACGGATATGAATCGCAATGCGAAAAGTGTTATTAGAAAAATGTATTTATTATAAAAATGTAACATCTGTTTGTGTAATTCTGTCGCAAATATACAATAATATCGTTGCATTGGGTACGTGTTGGGACGATTTTATACATTATATCTTCGATATTTACCATACTCAGAGTGCTTCCACTATAACTTTGCGGAAAATACAAATAATCGTGTCTATGAACATTCGTCTATTATTAAGGAGTATTATAGGAAGAAAAAGCTTTTTGACGTTAACATTAGTAGCTATGTCTGTAACTTGTGTGTATGCTCAGCGCATACAGCAACGTCTTGGACGTGGCGTCGTGGCAGTGCAGAATGGCACGAGTGTGACCGTCACTTGGCGTAGGTTAGCACAGGAGCCGGAGAATGCCAAGTATAATATATATATAAGGAGGAAAGGAGCAACTGACTATGTAAAGATAAACAATACGCCACTCACAAATACTAACTATAAGACGACAACCACTACCGTTCCTCTTGGTAGCGATGTAGCAGTGCGCATTGTTACAGGCTTAGGTTCGGACATGACAGAAGGTGAGTTGAGTATTCCTTTTAAGTTCCAAAGCCGTGACTTGAGGAATATGTATATGAGCATCCTGTTCAATAACAGTCCTCTTGACAATGCAGGCTTTGAGACTAAATACTGCTGGCCTGTTGACCTTGATGGCAATGGTGAGTATGACTATGTGGTAGATAGAAACTCAAAGACGGAGGAACGTCACTACCTTGAGGCTTACCTCGCTGATGGCACATATCTTTGGACTGTTGACCTCGGACCTAACGAGATGAGTTCTGCTGGTCAGGACGACCAGATTTGCGCCTACGACATCGACTGCGATGGCTATGGCGAAGTACTTGTGCAGACTTCTGACGGTACACGTTTCTGGGACAAGGCTAACAATACTTGGGGATTGTACGTCAATGGTAGCACTACGGGTGATACGGATGGTGACGGAATCATTGACTATAATACACAGACGGTTAAGAATGCACCTAAGTATTTCTCTGTCATCAACGGTATGACGGGTGCGGAGAAGGCAAGCGTGGAACAGTGGTATGACGCTGCCTACAACCGTACCAACAAGTCGTCGCTTATGGGCGAGGAGTATAACCGTCATGTCGGTCATGTCGGTATCTTCTATCACGACGGTGTGCATCCTGCCATAGTCATGGAGTGGCACACACGCACCACTTCGGGAGAACATCAGTATCGCAACTCTGCATTTGCCTTCGACTTCTCTTCGGGTAAGGCACGGAACTGGCACCAGTTGTTTATGAAGAATACGGGCGGTGCTACGTTCCACCAGATTCGCATATTGGATGCCGATGGTGACGGTAGGGACGAGATGAGCAGTGGTGCTTACTGTATGGATGACGATGGTAGCACACTCTACAACTCTGGTATATCACATGGAGACCGCCATCGTACAACAGACATTGACCCTGAACGTCCCGGCCTTGAGACTTTCTCCGTTCAGCAGTATGCAGGCGATATGCTCGGTCAGATTCTCTTCGATGCTGCTACGGGCGAGCCTATACGTAAGTGGTATCTTAGTGCGGTAGGCGATGTCGGTCGTGGTGAGTGTATCGATATAGACAAGTCACACCTCGGCTGGGAGATGTGGTCAACTATGGATGGTGTGTATGATGCCAAGGGAGATAGGATTGCGAACCTTACCAATACATATCCAACCGAAGGTATATGGTGGGACGGCGACCTTGACCGTGAGATTGTGCAGTCATCCGACAGTCATTACAATGTGTATGTACAGGACTACTTCAACGGCAGACTGATTGAGATTGCGAAGCTATCGGGCTACCGTTACATCACAAGCTACGGAAAGCGTGCCAAGTTCTGGGGCGACATCATCGGCGACTGGCGTGAGGAGCTTGTCCTCAATCACATGGAGAACGGTGTGAACGTAGGTATCGTGGGATTCACGACTGACTATGCAACGACGGTCAACAACATATACTGCTTACAGGAAGACCCACACTATCGTGGCGACTGCACCACTAAGGGTTATTACCAATCGCCTAACCCTGGATTCTATCTTGGATATGGCATGCCGCGTCCGCAGCTTCCTCCTTGCATGGTTACTGACTTAGTGGCAAAGGCTGACGGCACTTGGACTGCATTCGACCGTGTCACACCTGCTTCGTACGCTGATGGCAAGTCGCTTCTCCTCGACCTTACGCTTGGAGATGCAAAGGTTAAGGTTGGTGACGGTGCCAAGCCTGCTACTGTCTATGCAATGCCTGTTAAGGGACAGACTGTTACGCTTGATGGTAGCATGGCAGGCGGCTTCGATATGTGGAAGTCACAGCAGGGTACGCTTGTGCTCACTGGCAGGAATACGTCAACGGGTACGACTTTCATATCCGAAGGTACACTCGTGGTTAATGGCGAGGTGACTGGTGACATCGATGTGCGTGCGCGCGGAACGTTATCTGGCTCTGGCGTTGTGAACAATGTCACGTTTGAAGGTGCAATGAACTACGAGGGCGGACGCATAATGCCGATTGAAACCCTTACATTTAACAAAGGACTTACTATCAATAAGATTACATATATAGAACTTGATATTGACCAGAGGTCCCTGGTCAGTGTCATTGGTGATGTGAACGTAACTGCCAATGTGATATTCACAATCAATTCAGCCAACCCTGTTACAGGTGAGTACAAACTCATTGAGTATAGCGGAGAGCTGACTGGCGATATTGGCAGGATGAGCATTCGCGGACTTGTTGGCTTGTCATGTGATATTGTCTGTCATGACAAGGCAGTGTGGCTTGTCATTCACGAACAGCGTGGGGCAATGCAGGGCGTGAAGTGGACAGGCGACGTTGACGGCAACTGGAACTATAAGAC
>JAFZVY010000012.1 GCA_017617575.1 Bacteroidaceae bacterium
AATCTTGACATAATGTAAGCCACCCAGAGCATTGCGCTGCTGGGTGGCTTGTTGCTTTTATTATAATGTGTAATGATATGAAGCCTTAATGACGGGTTCAAAGTATTACTCATTACTCTTTGTTCATTAATTAGAAACAAGTGTATTACTCATTACTAATTAACCATTACTCATTAACTTAGAATCTGAAATATGTCTCAGCCCAAAGCTCGTTGTAGTGCTTGTCACCTGATGTCTTGTCGTTTACGTAGTTGTACTGCAACTGGAGCATGAGATTCTTGTGAATTTGGAAGTTTGGAGCGATAGTGTAGATGCTCTTGAGTGAATTCCACTTTGCGTTTTCACGATAAGCATCGTACTTTACGTAGCACTTGAACCAGTCGTTTACTGGTACACCTACTGTTGCGTACCAAGCATCTGCCTTGCCAGCACCAGAGAATGTGCCTGTAGCTGAGTTGAAGTCAGAAATCTTGTGACCCTGTGAGTGAGCGTACTCTGCACGTGCGCTCCATCCGTCGTGCTCATATTTTGCACCGAATGCATAGCGGTGGCGGTCAACTGTTACTCCATTCTGAGTGTACTGACCATCCCATCCGAATACTCCGATGTAGAGGTCCTTGATTGGCTGGAACTGGATTGTTCCGATGAGGTCCTTCTTACCCTTTGGGTCTGCATTGTCGCTTACGTTGATTCCCTGACCGTTGTAAACAGCAAGCTGGTAGTGGATGAAGCTGTGCTTGTCATCGCTGATAGGGAGGAGGTCACCCTGAATCTGGAGACCCTGGTCACGACCGCCCATGTTAGCCTCGCCGTTGTAGTCTCCCATACCGGACATCTTCTTTGTGAGCTGTGAGTAGTCACCAACTCCTACATCCCATGGGTTGTAAGGGTTCTCGAATGTGAAGCAACGCTTGAATTGTCCAACCTTAACCTTGAACTCCTTCCAGTGTGCCCACTCAACGAATACGTCCTTTGTGTGAACGGATGCGTTGTTAACCTGAAGCTGGATGCGATATTTGAAGTCGCCATAGATTGAACCGTCAACATAGAGACGGATAAGGCGCTGGCTGAATCCTTCGCCACCGTGTGAACCGTCCTTGTCGCTGTAGCCGTACTTACCGATGTAGTAACCGCCAAATTTAGGTGCGCTTGCATACTGAGTGACCTTGCGTCCGTACTGCACGTCCTCGTCCAATGCCTTCTCAATGCTGCTGTTAAGTGCAGATGTGAGGAAACCAGATGGTTCTACGGCATCTGTTCCTATTACGTTCTCTGTCTCTGTTTCTGTTACCTCATTGTTGACCTCATTCTCGGCGTAGGCAGAGAATGACACTAATGATGCCATGATGGCAAATGATAGATACTTCTTCATTTTCTTTATTTTTATCAATAAACTTGTTATGTTTTATCTCTTATTTTACGTCAATTTTGACGCAAATATCGTAATCTTTTCTTTAAAAAGACGTAAATAACAGACTAAATCGTTATTTTCTAATCCATATTTTATATATTTGCACTCAAATTTATATAGAATGCTCTATGTTAAATTATATAGATGGCTCTCTATGTAAAAGAAAAACCAATTTAATTAAACCACGTAAAGTAGAATAATATGATAATTAATGGCTGGTTCGAGTGTAAGGTAAAGCTCGAGAAGCAGGTGGAGGGAAAGGACCTCCCACAGAAAGTTACACAGACTTATCTCGTTGATGCCCTCAACTTCACTGAGGCTGAGGCTCGTATCATTGACGAGGTTACTCCATATTGCGCCAACGGTCCTCTTGAGGTGGACAACATCAAGCGTGCTCGTTACTCTGAGATGTTCCCAAGTGAGATGGACAGCGCAGACAAATGGTACAAGGTGAAGTGTGTGTTTGTCACATTCGACGACAAGACGCAGACAGAGAAGAGAACTTCAACTAATATCCTCGTTCAGGCTGGTAACATCGCTGATGCTCTCCAGAATTTTGAGGACGGAATGAAGGGTACTATGGGTGACTACGAGGTGGCAGCCATTACCGAGACTGCAATCCTTGACGTGTTCCCATATTCAGAGAAGGGAGACAAGAAGGATGATAAGCCAGAATTTGAACAGGGTTAAGGCTACCTTGCGTGAGGGTGTCAAGCTTGTTGCTGTGTCCAAGTATCATCCGATGGAGGACTTGCAACAGGCGTACGATGCTGGGCAGCGTATCTTTGGCGAAAGCCACGTGCAGGAGCTGACGGCTAAGTATGAGGCATTGCCTAAGGATATTGAGTGGCACTTCATCGGTCATCTTCAGACCAACAAGGTGAAGTACATCGCTCCTTTCATCAGTCTTATTCACGCAGTTGATACTGTCAAGCTTCTTCGTGAGATTGACCGTCAGGCACAGAAGGCTGGACGTGTGGTCGATTGCCTCCTTCAGATGCACATTGCACAGGAAGAGACAAAGTTCGGATTCACGCCAGCGGAACTCATTGAGATGCTTGAGGCAGGGGAGTGGAAGACTCTCGCAAATGTCCGCATCGTAGGACTTATGTGCATGGCAACAAATACAGATGACGAGACTCAGATTCGTGGCGAGTTCAAGTTTGCACACGAGACATTTGAGTCGGTGAAACAACGATTCTTTGCAGACGAGCCTTCGTTCAAGGAATTGTCAATGGGAATGAGTGGCGACTATATGATTGCTCAGGAAGAGCATAGCACAATGGTGCGTGTGGGTACTATGATTTTCGGTGCAAGAAATTATTAGAATTTGTGAGTTTTTAAGTTTTAGGGTTTTTAAGTTTTTGAGTTCTTGTTGAACATGATTTGCATGCTCGGAACAATAAGATTAAAGAACCTTGGGAACTTAAAAATTTACAAACTCAGAAACTCAAGAACCCACCTAAACATTGAACTACAAAAAATACTAATAACCAAATATCTTAATTAAAACTTATATGTTGGAAAAGAAAAGAGACGTAGCACGTGAGATATGTCGTAGCTACAATGTAACATTAAGCCCGGAAGCAATGGAACGCTTCGCCAATATGCTTGTCCCTCGGAAGCTGCTCCGTGGTGCACATGTGTTGTCTGAAGGCGAGGTTTGCGACTATATGTATTATGTGGAGCGTGGTCTTGTACTCCAGTCATATCACAAGCAGAAACTCACGGTTGCAGAACATATCGCACACGAGGGTGACATGGTGATATGTATTGAGAGCTTCTTCCAGCGTGAACCTTCACGCATACAGATATCAATGCTTGAACCTGGTATCCTCTATGGTATTCCTCACGATGAGTTGTTTGATTGGGCAAGTACCTCATTCGAGGTATGCCAACTTATCTTTGCCATAGAGCAGCGTTCGCTCATCATCTCTCAGCAGAAGGCAGATGTCATTCGCTTCGAGAGTGCCAAGGAGCGCTATCTCCGCACGTTGCGTGAGAATCCAGACATCGTACGTCGTGCCCCTCTGCATTATGTCGCTTCATACTTGCAGATGACACCAGAGACTCTTTCACGTGTTCGTGCAAGCACGTCAGAAGAAAATATGTAGAAAAAGTCAAAATGTATAATTCAAAATTAAGGCCATTCGGTAAAAACTACTACCGAATGGCCTTAATTTTGAATTTTGAACTATGCATTATTCATTGATTAAGCATTAACCTGATTTATTGCTTCTCCGTCAATGAATGCCTTGATGTTGTCTGCACAGATGCTGATGAGGCGTTGGCGAGCCTCACGTGTTGCCCATGCAATGTGTGGAGTGAGGTAGCAGTTCTTGGCAGATAGGAGAGGGTTGTCTGCTGGTATTGGCTCTGTCGTAACCACGTCTGCACCGTAGGCTGCAATCTGATCGTTGTTGAGAGCCTCTGCCACGTCATTGTCGTTTACAAGAGGTCCGCGTCCAGTATTGATTATGATGGCTGACTTCTTCATCTTCTTGATGCTCTCTGCGTTTATGATGTGACGTGTGTCATCGTTGAGAGGGCAGTGGAGTGAGATAATGTCGCTTGACTCCATCAAGTCGTCCATTGTAACCTTCCTGATACCTTCTGGAAGTTCCTCTGCATCCTTTGAAGTGTAGGCAAGAACGCTCATTCCGAAGCTGAGTGCAATCTTGGCTGTTGCCATACCTGTGTTGCCGAGGCCGATGATACCCATCTTCTTTCCTGCAAGCTCAAAGAGGTTGTGGCCAAGGTAGCAGAAGTCGGCAGAGTTGCTCCACTTACCTTCGCGGTTCTCCTGTGCATAGTAGTCCACACGGCTCACGATGTTGAGGATGTGGCTGAACACCATCTGTGCCACGCTGTTTGTGCTGTATGCTGGTATGTTTGTCACCACGATGCTCTGTCGTGTGGCAGCTTCGAGGTCAACAACGTTGTAGCCAGTGGCAAGTACACCTATGTACATGAGCCTTGGAAGCATATTGAGAATGGCGGCATCGAGAACCACCTTGTTTGTTAGAACCATTTCCGCTCCCTTGCATCGTGCTACCACGTCCTCAGGAGCGGTGCGTTCATATACCTCTATGTCTGCATATTGTTCGAGGACTTTCCAGTCCAAGTCCCCTTGCGTTACTGTATATCCGTCGAGTATAACTATTTTCATTGTCTTACTTTCTATTTAGAAACGCTGCAAAGATAGGCATTTTAAATTAAGAATTATGAATTAGGAATTAAGATTTTTAATGCTTCAGCACAGAGAACGATTATATATGTCATCCTTTTTGAAAATAAGACATACTTCGTGTAACTTATTATTTAAAAAGAATCGGACGCTTTCCAGATGAGGGAAAGCGTCCGAAGGTTTATGCTGTTGTGCTAAATTACTTGTTAGCGCAAGCGAGCTTGCCATCAGAACCAAGAACGTTAACGATCTTGTGGATGTACATCTTCTTCATGTTCTCACGTGCTGGCTTGAGGTACTGACGTGGGTCGAAGTGAGATGGGTTCTCAGCCAAGTACTGACGGATAGCAGCAGTCATAGCGAGACGAGAGTCAGAGTCGATGTTGATCTTACATACAGCTGACTTAGAAGCCTTGCGGAGCTGCTCCTCTGGAATACCGATAGCAGCCTCGAGCTTACCACCGTACTTGTTGATTGTAGCAACCTCGTCCTGTGGAACTGAAGAAGAACCGTGGAGTACGATTGGGAATCCTGGGAGCTTCTTCTCGATCTCAGCGAGTACGTCGAATGCCAATGGTGGTGGAACGAGTACGCCGTTTACGAGTGTGCACTGCTCTGGAGTGAACTTGTGAGCACCGTGAGAAGTACCGATTGAGATAGCGAGAGAGTCACAACCTGTGCGAGTAGCGAAGTCGATAACCTCCTCTGGCTTAGTGTAGTGAGACTCAGCAGCAACTACCTCGTCCTCAACACCTGCAAGTACACCGAGCTCAGCCTCAACTGTTACGTCGAACTGGTGAGCGTAGTCAACAACCTTCTTTGCGAGAGCAACGTTCTCCTCGTATGGGAGTGAAGAACCGTCGATCATTACAGAAGAGAAACCGTTGTCGATACAGTCCTTACAGAGCTCGAAGCTATCTCCGTGGTCGAGGTGGAGAACGATCTCAGGAGCCTCGCAACCGAGTTCCTTAGCGTACTCTACAGCACCCTTAGCGAGGTTACGGAGGATTGTGCCGTTAGCGTAGTTACGAGCACCCTTTGAAACCTGCATGATAACTGGAGACTTTGTCTCAACTGCAGCCATAACGATAGCCTGCATCTGCTCCATTGTGTTGAAGTTGAAAGCTGGGATAGCGTAGCCACCTGCAACAGCTCTCTTGAACATCTCGCGTGTATTTACGAGACCAAGTTCTTTGTAATTTACCATAATGTTATTATTTAGAAAATAAGTATATAAAACTTTTTACCTTTCTGTTTGTGCGCTTCTCTTCACGAAAAGCATTGCAAAGGTAGCGCATTTTTTTCTATTATCACACTCGTTTCCTTATTTATTTTTAACGTAATTATAACTATTTCTATTTTTTGTGCCTCTAATCCCCTCAATTCCTTTCTTATTGGTATCTGTACCTTACATTTTATTGTTTTTTCTGCGTCTTTTATTGATGGGTAGGGTAGGGAAAAATGAAAAAACTTGCATACTTGCGGTTGCTTTGCCGTGGAATTGCTATTTTTGTGTCCATGAAAACACCATCGGTACTAATATTGATTTTCTTGTTTGCCTTTCTCTCTTCATGTGAAAAGGTGGAACTGCCAGATATCACCAATGGTAGCGGAACAACCTCTGCTGCCAATGGGGGAGGAGCGGCTCAATGGGGTGATAGCGTCAGGCATACATCTTTGTATGTCTGGGGACATTACTGCATGTTTGACCTCGCCACGGGAGAGATGGTTGACTCTACTGGCATAGAGGGAGTGATGGGCGAAGGCTTGGAGGCAAATCCATATACTGTGTATGGCTTCCTGTGTGGCGATGTGTATGAGCGTATGTCGTCAGGCGAGGAAACAGTCAATGGAGTATGGGTTACGGGATATATTGTCGGTTTCGTACAAGGCAGGAAGATAGACAACTCCGTCTTTGGCTGCGGTAATGTTGCTACCAACATAATCATTGGCGAGTCACCTTTTGAAACTATGTTTGATAGGTGCGTACCTGTCCAGCTCCCAACGTCGCCAAAATACATACGCTCGTCACTCAATTTGCGTGACAACCCGTCCATGCTCGGAGCACGCATCTCCATACAGGGCGATGCCAGCATATACATGTCAGCCATAGGACTCAAGAATCCGAAGAAATGTTATGTGATGAATTAAGTGTAAAATCCACATTCTTTATCGTTTATTCATATTTAATTGCATCTTTTTGCATGGGTTATGAAGAAAAAAGAATAAAAGCTTTGTCAGTTCGTGAAAAATTGCTACTTTTGCACGCTGAATTCGGGAATGCCCGTTTTCACATAGAGATAAATAAAATAAATTATTGTTACCAGCAATAAATATTGAACTGTATAAAAACAATAAAATTATGAAGCAAGGTATTCACCCAGAGAACTATCGCACAGTTATCTTCAAGGATATGTCAAATGGCGATATGTTCCTTTCTCGCTCAACAGCTAAGACAAATGACACTGAGGTTTTCACTGACGGTCAGGAGTATCCAGTAATCAAGATTGAAATTTCTTCAACTTCTCACCCATTCTACACAGGTAAGGCTAAGCTCGTAGATACAGCCGGACGTGTTGATAAGTTCATGAGCCGCTACGCTGCTATGAAGAAGTAATCTGAAGACATTTCTTTAAGATATACTAAAATAAAAGAACGTAATTGCATAAGCGATTACGTTCTTTTTTTGTTGTGGGCTATAATTAAATCGTACACGGTTTAATGGGGCTAAAAGAGGTGGCATATACCATAATTATGGTATATTTTTATATACAATGTGGGTGTTTTGGCGTGTAAACAAAAAATATTTGTATCTTTGCATCGCACAAAGTAAACGAACAAATGACTATTATTACACAAACGAATTTTAAAACACTTATGTTGTTTGCCTTTTTGGCACACGAAACGCATACCTCTTTATTTGCACAGGACAGACCTGCTTCTGTTCCTATGCAGCAAGTTATGCCAGAGCGTCCAAGTTCTTCTGTACGCGAAGGTATGGTGCTGTTGCAGGGAATCGTGAAGGATGCCCAAGGTGAGATTCTGCCTGGAGCACACATCAAGGTCAGGGAGTCAAGGGCTGGCGCCATGGCTGATGAGAAGGGTATGTTCACTCTGTCTGTGCCAAAGGGTAAGAGCGTCACTATTGATGTGTCTTTCGTGGGTATGAAGACGCAGACAAAGACGTATGACGGTAAACGTAATCACTCAAACATCATTATTGTGTTGCAGGACGATACGCAACTGGATGATGTTGTTGTTACCGGTCTTTTTGATTACAAGTCATCCACATTCACAGGTTCGGCTTCCAGTTTCACGCAAGAGGAACTGAAACTCGTCAACGGTACTAACGTCTTGAAGGCTGTACAGGCTCTTGACCCTGCATTCGTGGTGGAGATGAATGACATCAATGGTTCTGACCCTAACCACATGGCTGATATCACCATTCGTGGCAAGGCGTCATTTAGCGGTCTTCAAGGTGACTATAATGGTAATCCTAATGCTCCGCTCTTTATCCTTGACGGCTTTGAGGTGAGCCAGCAACAGATTTTCGACTTGGACATCAATCGTATCAAGTCGGTCACAATCCTCAAGGATGGTACTGCCAAGGCTATCTATGGTTCAAAGGCAAGCAATGGCGTCATCGTCGTTGAGACAGTCTTGCCTGAGGCTGGCAGGTTACGCATCAGTTACACTGGCGACCTTAATGTGGAAGTGCCAGACCTTACCTCTTATAATATGTGTGACGCAAGTGAGAAGCTACAGGTAGAGCAGATGGCTGGTCGCTATACTTCTTCCTCTCCTTACTATCAGGCTTTGCTTGACGAACAGTATAATGCCATAGCTGCCGATATCGCAAGTGGTGTGAACACCTATTGGCTCTCGCAGCCTTTACGTACGGGCGTGGGACAGAAGCACACCGCCAATATTGAGGGAGGAACGGAAGAGATGCGCTATTCGGCAAGCGTGATGTACAATAACGTGGCTGGTGTTATGAAGGAATCTGGTCGCCGTACAATATCGGGCAACATCAACTTGTCATACAGATACAAGCAATGGTCATTCCGCAATTCCCTTACCGTTACGGGCAACAAGGCAGATGATAGCCCTTACGGTACATTCTCCGACTACGTTGCCATGAATCCATATTTTAAGCCAACTGATGACAACGGCAACGTACAGAAGGTGCTTGGCTACTATACTTCGCCGGGTGCAAACGGAAGTACGCTTACATATTACAATCCCCTTTATAATGCTACGATAGGCACAAAGAATTTCTCAAAATATACGGAGATAAGTGAGAACGTGTATGTGGAGTACCGTCCTGCTGACGACTGGCGCTTCACGGCTCGTGTCGGCTATACTCACCAGAACAATAGACGCGAGGATTTCTATCCTGGCGACCACACTCGTTTTAATGACTGGACGGGCGACCGTTACTTCAAGCGCGGAAGCTACACCATAACCAATGGTGAGAGCAACAGCATATCCGTGGACGTGACTGGTCACTATTCACACCAATGGGATAAGCACCTTCTTCTCTCCAATGTGGCTTACTCCTTGCAGTCGGCAAGCTCATTGTCAGATGGTATGACCGCATGGGGATTCCTTAACTCACACGTAGATTACATCACCTTTGCACGTCAGTATGCTGACGGAGGCGTTCCTTCGGGAAATGAGAGTAACACACGCTCGCTTGGTCTTACGGGTGCGCTCAACTACTCTTATGATGAGCGTTACCTCTTCGACGTGAGCCTTCGCCTTAACGGTTCTTCCGTGTTTGGTAGCAACAACCGTTGGGGTACGTTCTGGAGCGTGGGTACTGCCTGGAACTTACACAAGGAACACTTCATGGAGACGGCAAGCTGGCTTACTCTCTGTAAGTTGCGTGTCACATACGGATTGACGGGAAACCAAAGTTTCTCACCTTATCAGGCAAAGGCAACGTATAAGTTCTACGACTCCATCGTGTATAACAACATATCGGGAGCATATCTTATGGGTATGCCTAATCCAAACCTCAAGTGGCAGCAGACAGGTGACCTCACGGTAGGTGTGGATTTGGGTATAGGCAGAAGGTTCAACATGCGCTTCGACTATTATAATAGTAAGACACACGATGCCCTTACTGCCATGTCGATACCATCATCCACAGGATTTACGAGCTACATGGAGAACCTTGGCAACGTGGTGAACCGAGGAATAGAGGCTATGGTAAACTGGCGATTCTATCAGAAGGGACAGTCGTACATGAGTCTCACAGGTAGCTTGGCTCATAATGTAAATAAGGTGGCAGAGATAAACGAGGCATTGAGCACGTTCAACCGTGAACAGGACTCAAAGCAGTCAACCCTCCCAATCATACGTTATGAGGAAGGACAATCCATGACTGCCATCTGGGTTGTTCGTTCACTCGGTATCGACCCTGCTACTGGACGTGAGATGTTCCAGAAGAAGGATGGAACAGTCACATACGACTACACAACCGACGACTACATTATAGCAGGCGACTCCAATCCTAAGTTCCATGGTACATTCGGTTTCAATGGCGAATACCGTGGCATAGGTCTTAACCTCCTGTTCAGTTATCAGGTTGGTGGCGACTATTACAACCAAACACTCGTGGATAGGGTGGAGAACGTGAACATAGCCAATAATGTTGACCGCCGTGTGTTCAGCGACACATGGAATGAGGTGGGTGACGTTGCGCTTTACAAGCACATATCAAGCACGCCAACCACAACATATGCATCCACTCGTTTCGTTCAGCGTAACAATATGCTGGAGCTTACCACCGTGTCTGCCTACTACGACTTCAAGTATCAGTCATGGTTGCAGAAGGCAAAGTTGGAGCGACTACGCCTCACGTTCTACGTGAATGACGTGTTCCATCTATCTACCGTGCGTGCTGAACGAGGTGTAACCTATCCTTACGCTCACACATTTGCATTCTCACTCGCAG
>JAFZVY010000161.1 GCA_017617575.1 Bacteroidaceae bacterium
AGAACAAATTATGAATACATCTCTTAAACCTTTTCAGAAAAAAAGTGTTACCGATTTACTTTGTAATGCTGCCATCGCTCAAATGAACTTGCGGAGTTATGGGCAGAAACAGATAATCTCATTTACCGCTCCTACTGGTGCTGGTAAAACCATTATGATGGCAAGCTTTATAGAGTCTATGTTTTGTGGTGATGAAGATGGTCTGGTGAATGCTATGCCAGATAGTATCTTCATTTGGTTAAGTGATGACCCACAATTAAATGAGCAGAGTAAACAGAAACTTATTAAGTATTGCGATAAGTTGGTAATTACGCAGTTCAAAGAACTTAATGAAGGCTTCCGTGGTGAGTGCCTTGAGCCACATTGTGTGTATTTTCTCAATACTCAGAAACTTGGTAAGAGTAGTAAAATGGTTAGCACGGGGGACGAACGTGCCTATACGATATGGCAAACATTACAGAATACCATAGAGAAATACAGGAATAATCTTATATTGATAATTGACGAGGCGCACAGAGGTGCAAAAGTTAACCAGACAACCATAATGCAGAAATTTGTCAATGGTAGCCCCGATGATGGTCTTGAAGCATTGCCGCTAATTATAGGTATGAGTGCTACGTCTGAACGTTTCAATACATTGGCAGGTGCAAGTGCGTCTGCAGTCCAAAAGGTTATTGTGCCACCAAAGGATGTTCGTGAATCTGGTCTTTTGAAAGATACGATAGAAATACATTATCCAGAACCAAGTGTTATCAATAAAAATATTGCCGTGCTACAGGCTGCTGCTGACGAATGGAAAGACAAGTGCCTGCATTGGTATAACTATACAGAGAAGCAACATTATCAAAATGTATGCCCAATCTTTGTGGTACAGGTGGAGTCTGCTGCTGGAGGCAAAGTGTCTTCGACAGATCTGGATGAATGTCTGAAAGAAATAGAAAGGCGTACAGGCGAAGTGTTTCAGCCTGGAGAGGTGATACATGCTTTTGGCGAAAAGGCGACTATTAATATAAATGGTTTGGATGTTCCATATTGTGAACCGTCAGCCATCAATGATGACCGCAGGATTAGGGTTGTTCTGTTTAAGGAGGCACTCTCTACAGGTTGGGATTGTCCTCGTGCAGAGTGCATGATGTCTTATCGTCATTATGGTGATGAGACATATATTGCTCAGTTGCTTGGTAGAATGATTCGTACACCTCAGAAAATGCGTATTATGGTGGATGAGTCTCTCAATTATGTGCACCTTTATTTGCCTTATTTCGATAAGGATACAGTGGAAAAGGTTGTAAAGAAACTTAATGATGAAGAAGGTGGTGCATTACCTACTGATGTTCAGACAGTACAGGGTGGTAATAAGAAAACGGTTGTGATGACTACAAAACGCCCTGTTATTCAACAGACACCATTGGCTTCAGTAGTAAATGCTACTACGGGAGCTATCACACAACCTGTAAATACAAGTCAAGAATCAACAGCTACTGTTTATGGAGGAAGTCAAGGGAATGGTACACAAGGTGGTAATGCAGCTGCTACATCTGCTGGTGTTTCTACAGGAAGTAATTCTGTCCATACAGTTACGCCTCAAAGTGATACAACTTCGGCTTTACAAACAAAACCTGAGGAGGAAGTCGTTGTGACATCCTCAGTTGTCACTGACCCATACGAGCAGGTAAAAGATGCAATCAATAAAGCAGGGATTCTCACTTACATAGTAAAAAAGGCAGTAGAAACAAAAAACTTTGTAAGGGCATTATTTGATATGGCTCGCTTAGCCGTCAACTCGGGCATGGATCCTTCTCATAAAGCTGTTGAAAATGTGAAGGATGCTATTGCTGACAAGATACATCAGTATATAGTCAAATTGAAGTCGGATAATAGATATGATGAGTTGATTGGCAAGGCATTGGAATTTCAATTGAATACATTAAGTGTTGAACTTTATAAAAGTGGGAATGCCACTTATGAAATTCAGCAAGGACCTGATTTGTACTCTGTGACAGACGCTGGTTTGTCTCACCAGTATGATCAAGCAGATACTCTGCTATGTGGTGAAGGTATAGGTATATGGTATGATGACAAGTATTGCATGGACGAGAATGAGAATGCTTATATGTATGATGTCATTCTTTATGCAGCAGACAATCATCAGCGTGACTTGTTAATGGCATATGCAAAAGATGAATTCTTCAGACTTGCAGATTTGTATAGATCAAAAACTAATAATATAGAAGAACGTTATCGTTTGAAATATAACGATTTGGTTTTTCGTAGTGGTACAAAAGAGGCTGTCTTGTTCCATCTCCCAGATACTATCAATGTGGATCTTGACAATGAAGGTGAAGTATGTACTGACCACTTGTTCGTAAATTCTGAGGGTACGGCTCGTTTTCATTTGAAAGGATGGGAGCCTATCACTCTTGCAGAAGAACGCAAGCATCCTAATTATGTCTGCTGGCTGCGTAATCAAGATCGTAAGCCATGGGCTGTGTGTATTCCATACGAATATGGAAATGAGATACACCGTATGTACCCAGATTTCCTCATTGTAAGAAAGGATGGAAATGGTGGGTATGAATACTCGTTGCTTGAACCTCATCGAGATGACAAGAAGGATAACCTTGCAAAGGCAAAAGGATTGGTTAAGTATGCAGAAAGGTGTGATAAGGTAGCCAGAATCCAAATGCTTCGTTTGGTTCATTCTGTTTCCGGTGACAGGATGTTGAGATTAGACTTTACAAAATTAGCTGTACGTGATGGAGTTAAAAAATGCGTTACAGAAGCTGATTTCGATATTGTGTTCAATAAAGAGGGATACTATGAACAATAGCCAAATGAATGACAGTATTCCTAATAATATTGTTTATTAAAGTTTTGGCTCTTACAAAATTAAGCCGTACCTATTGCATCAATAGGACTTCCGCAATGGGTGCAGTAGTCGGAAAATTGATGACTGACCTCCGCCAAATAATTGACGAGGCGCGAATCCATGTGGCATCTACAGCCAACTATGAGCTTACCATGATGTACTGGCATATTGGCGAGCGAATCAACCGTGACGTGCTTGGAAATGAACGAGCTTGCATACGGAAAGCAGATTGTCGCGACAGTGTCACGACAATTACAAACATGGTATGGTGGCAAGGGTTTTGATTAATTACTTCCCTTTGGTCAGTGAGACCGCTTCGCTCAGTTTTTAATTTTTAAATTTTAATTTTTAATTCAGAATGCCTCTGTGCTCTCTGTGTTTTCAACAAAACTACCTGCCTTCCCCTACAAAATAAGTATGTTGTGAGGTTGAAAATAAAAAAAGTAAAAAAATAATTATTGTTTCGTGATAATTTTGTATTTTTGCACCATTATTCAGAAAACAACACAGATAAATAATATGTCACGAAACAAATTCACGGGCTTGGGCGTTGCGCTCATCACTCCTTTCACGAGCGAGGGCGCAGTTGACTATACAGCTCTTCGCCGCCTTCTGGATTACCAGATTTCTAACGGAATAGACTTCCTTTGCATCCTTGCTACGACAGGTGAAACCCCTTGTCTCAACGCTGAGGAAAAACAGAACATCATCGACATCGTCAAGGAGAAGGTGCAGGGAAGAAACATACCTATCCTCATGGGTATGGGAGGCAATAACACGGCAGCGGTCATTGAGACCATAAAGAATACGGACTTCAAGGGTGTTGATGGCATACTCAGCGTCTGTCCTTACTACAACAAGCCATCACAGGAGGGTCTCTACCAGCATTTCAAGGCTATTGCCGAGGCAAGCCCTGTTCCTGTAGTCCTCTACAACGTCCCTGGACGTGTGGGTGTGAACATGACAGCGGAGACTACGCTACGTCTTGCACGTGACTGTGAGAACATCGTTGCCGTCAAGGAGGCAAGCGGTAACTTCACGCAGATTGACGACATCATCAAGAACAAGCCTGCTGACTTCGACGTCATATCTGGTGACGACGGCATCACTTTCCCGCTCATCACCCTCGGCGCTGCAGGTGTCATCTCCGTCATCGGAAACGCGCTCCCTAAGGAGTTCAGCCGCATGGTTCGCCTCGCTCTCAACGGCGACTACCAGAACGCTCTTACCATCCATCACAAGTTCACGGAACTGTTCAAGCTGTTGTTCGTGGATGGTAACCCTGCAGGAGTAAAGGCTATGCTCAGCAGCATGGGACTTATCGAAAACGAACTTCGCCTTCCTCTCGTACCTGCCCGCATCACTACGATGGGCGAGATTGGTGCTATTGTGAAGGAACTTAATATTAAGTGTTAGTTTCGCAAGGACTAATGACTATTCGTGTGTTTTAGAAACGAAAATTTAGAAAATTAAAGAAAATTTTTGGCTTCATTTTTCTATTCATGCGCCACAGGCGCCAATTAGAACTAAGCGAAGCGGTCTCACTGACCGAAGGGAAGTAAAACATAGGAAAACAAAGAAAACATTTATTTAAACTCTGAGTCCTCTGTGCTCTCTGTGTTTAGAGAAGAATTAAATTTTCTTTAATTTTCTAAATTTTCGTTTTCTATACCACTCCACGAAGTTAACTTCCATTAACTTCCGAAACTTGTTAGAATGAAAATATTTTAATGGCCACTAAACAGACAACAAAGAAATCAACTCAGAGCAAAGGTAAACTGAAACCGGAAGCCGATGACGGATCTTCGGCTTTGAATGCGTATGAGGGTGTCGGAAAGCAAAGTCTATCCTTTTTTGGTATAGGCTTTGCTCTCGTGTTATTTGCCATCTTCATGCTCATAGCGTTCATATCCTATTTGTTTACCGGTGACGTGGATTACTCATTGCTTGACGGCAATGGGGAGTACGACAGTCACGACATAAGGAACATTTGTGGTTCACTGGGTGCAAACACTGCATTCTTCTTCCTCAACAACTGCTTCGGTCTTGCTTCGTTCATCATCCCTCCTTTCTTCATCCTCGTGGGATTCAGGTTGATGAACGTGTACAAGATTAAGCTGGTCAAGAAGTTTGTGGTGTCGGCTTTGTTCATGCTGTGGCTCAGCGTGTGCCTCGCTTTCGTGGGCACGTACATCCCATACCTTGACCGTTCATTCCTCAAGCTTGGAGGTATGCACGGCATCCTTGTCATCGACTATCTCACGGGCTACGTGGGAGTGCCTGGCATCATCTGCACGCTTGCGCTCTTCGCGGTGTTCTTCCTCGTCTATATCAGTACGAAGACGGTGGAGGTCATCCGTGGCATGCTCCGTCTCTCGTTCCTCAATAAGCTGAAGGAGAAGAGACGTCTCAAGGCAGAGGCGGCAGCTGCCGCAGCCGCTCTTGCAGCCGAGGCAGCCGCCGCTAACAATGCGGACGCTGCTGACATTGCCGAGGGCGATGCCGAGGATGACGGCGATGCGTCAGAGGACGAGGCAGAGGATATGGAGGAAGAAGAAGAGGGCGACGGCGAGGACGTTGCCGAGACAGAGGACGACGACAATGATGACGTTGTGGAGGACGAGGCAGAGCCTACTCCTTCAAACACCATATCACTTGACGATACGGACAGCGAGCAGGCCATTGCCGATGCGCTTTCCGCATTGAACGCACAGGGTCTTGCCGGTTCGCAGCACGACGACGAGCTTGAGGTGACCATCGCTCCTAATCCTGAGACCGTAAGGGTGGGGGAGGAGAACGAGGGGCTTGACCTCGACGTGACCGTGGCTGAGACGGAGCTTGGAACGGGTGAGATAGTACGCGACATCGACCCTACCGCTCCTTACGACCCACACAAGGACTTGGAGACTTACAAGTACCCAACGCTTGACCTCCTTGCAAGCAACGGCGACAGTTCGCTTCCTTCCATCGACATGGCAGAGCAGAACGCCAACAAGCTGCGCATCCAGCAGGTGCTCAGAAACTTCGGCGTGGAGATTTCGAGCATCAAGGCTACGATAGGTCCTACAATCACCCTCTATGAGATAGTGCCAGCCGAGGGTACTCGTATCAGCAAGATACGTAACCTTGAGGACGACATCGCCCTCTCGCTTGCAGCCGAGGGTATCCGTATCATCGCACCTATCCCTGGCAAGGGAACCATCGGTATCGAGGTGCCGAACAAGAAGAAGTGCATCGTGTCAATGGAGAGCGTGCTCAGCAGCCGCACTTACCAGGAGAGCACCATGGAGCTTCCTTGTGCCGTGGGTAAGACCATCTCGAACGAGGTGTTCATGTTCGACCTTGCCAAGGCTCCTCACCTCCTCGTGGCAGGTGCCACGGGTCAGGGTAAGTCAGTAGGCCTTAACGCAATCGTGACTTCACTTCTCTACAAGAAGCATCCATCCGAGCTTAAGATTGTGATGGTTGACCCTAAGAAGGTGGAGTTCAGCATATATTCTCCTATCGAGAATCACTTCCTTGCACGCCTTGAGGAAGAGGAGGACTGTATCATCACCGACGTGCAGAAGGTGGTGAAGACGCTCAACTCACTCTGCGTGCTCATGGACACTCGCTACGACCTCCTCAAGAAGGCAGGCGTGCGTAACATCAAGGAGTACAATGCCATGTTCAAGGAGCGCAGGCTCAACCCAGAGCACGGACATGAGTACATGCCTTACATCGTGGTTATCGTCGATGAGTTCGGTGACCTCATCATGACAGCGGGCAAGGAGGTAGAGCTTCCTATCTGCCGTATTGCACAGCTCGCCCGTGCCGTAGGTATCCACATGATTATCGCTACGCAGCGTCCACAGGCAAGCATCATCTCAGGTGCCATCAAGACCAACTTCCCAACGCGTATCGCGTTCAAGGTAAGCTCGATGATGGACTCACGCGTCATCCTCGACCGCTCAGGTGCTAACCAGCTCATCGGTAAGGGTGACATGCTCTACCTTGCAGGTGCAGAGCCGGTGCGCGTGCAGTGTGCATTCGTCGATACTCCTGAGGTGAGCAATATATGTCACTTCATTGCCCGTCAGCAGTCCTACCTCCATCCTATGTATCTCCCAGACGTGCCAGCCGAGGGCGATGCGGACATGGGAGGCTCAGGCTCGATGGACAGCAAGCATCTCGACCCTCTCTTTGCGGAGGTGGCAGAGTTTGTGGTGAGCACACAGCAGGGCTCAACATCCATGATTCAGCGTAACTACTCCATCGGCTACAACCGTGCCGGTAAGATTATGGACCAGTTGGAGAAGATGGGTGTCGTGGGCAAGCAGGTAGGCTCAAAGCCACGTCAGGTTCTCATACAAGACCACTTGACGCTTGAGAGTTTGTTAAATTCAATAGGTTAGTGCGTATGAAAAAGATAGCATATTTGTTCTTCGTGCTTCTTGCCTTCCTTGCCGTTACGGACGTGAAGGCACAGGATGCAAAGAAGATACTCGATAAGTCGGCTGCGGCATTCACCAAGGCTGGCAACGTGAAGATTGGCTTCTCTGCCAATGTGAATGGTAACAATGCAGGTGGCACGATATGTATCTCCGGCAGTAAGTTCCAGTTGAACACGGGCGACATGATTATCTGGTTTGACGGTAAGTCGATGTGGAGCTACGCTGTGGTGAACGACGAGGTGAATGTGGCAACTCCGACAGCCAAGGAGGTGGCTCGCATGAATCCTTATTCATTCCTCACCCTTTATAAGAAAGGTTACACGTGCAGCATGGGCAAGTCAACAGCCACGGAGCATGAGGTGATACTGAAGGGACAGAAGGGTAGTGCCTTCAACACCGTCACGGTGCGCATCTCGAAGAAGACCAGCCTGCCATCTTACATCAAGACGGAGGCAAAGAGCACAATGGAGATTAAGGTCAACTCCTTCGCTTCAAAGCAGAGTTTCCCTGCATCTACATTCACGTTCGACAAGAAGAAATATCCGAAAGTCGAGGTCATTGACTTGAGGTAGGGGACAATTGACAATTGATAATTAATAATTAACAATTAATAATTAACATGCCATCCGGGGCGCTCGTTCCCTTGGTAACTTCTCCCTCCCCATAGAGGGGGAGGGCTGGGGAGAGGGTCTGCTCTTAAACTTAAATTATTATGGAACATATTCGTTGCTTAATCATCGGCTCAGGTCCAGCAGGATATACGGCCGCAATATATGCGAGTAGGGCTAACCTCAAGCCAGTGTTGTACGAAGGAATACAACCGGGTGGACAGCTTACCATTACAGATGTGATTGAGAACTTCCCTGGCCATCCAGAGGAACTCTCAGGTAGTGACCTTATGGACCTTATGCGCGAACAGGTGGACAAGTTCGGCGTGGATGTGCGTCAGCATATCTGCGTGAAGTCAGACCTCTCAAGCGCGCCTTACAAGTTCACGTTTGATGACGATACGGAGGTCGAGGCTGATTCCGTAATCATCGCAACAGGTGCAAGTGCCAAGTTCCTCGGTCTCTCTGACGAGAAGAAGTACATGGGACAGGGCGTGAGCGCATGTGCCACTTGTGACGGCTTCTTCTACCGCAAGAAGGTGGTAGCCGTTGTCGGCGGTGGCGATACTGCGTGTGGCGAGGCACTTTATCTTGCAAGCCTCGCAAGCAAGGTTTACATCATCGTGCGCAAGCCATACCTACGTGCAAGTAAGATTCTTCAGGACAGAGTCATGAACAATCCTAAGATAGAGGTTCTCTACGAGACAAACACGGAAGGACTCTACGGAGACGAAGGCGTGGCAGGTGCTCACCTCGTACACCGCAAGGGTGAGGCAGACGAGCGTCACTATGACCTCCCTATCGACGGCTTCTTCCTTGCCATCGGCCACAAGCCAAACTCTGATGTCTTCAAGCCTTGGATTGCAACAGACGAGACAGGATACATCATCACTGAGGGTGCCACTCCAAAGACCAACATCCCTGGCGTCTTTGCTGCCGGTGACGTTGCCGACCCACTTTACCGCCAGGCCATCGTCGCTGCTGGTAGTGGATGCAAGGCAGCCATGGAAGCAGAGAAATACTTGGCTGAACATTAAGGGCCCCCCGACCCCTCAACTTAGCGAAGCGATCTCACTGACCGCAGGGAAGTAACGGGGCGGCCATCCGGGTTATTCTATAGTTTCTAGTGGCTCTAGTTTTTTCTAGGGCTTCTAGTTTCACTAGTTAATCTAGATAATCTAGGGCTTCTAGTTTAACTAGCTCTCCGCGAGAACTAAAAAACTTAAAAACTAACAAACATAAAAACTTAAACACACATTTTATGAAAGCGAAAGAATATTGGCGACTGTACCGATTAGTGTCCAAGACCAAGGGCTTAGGTGAAAAGCGCCACGTAATGTTTGAACAGAATAGGGCTATGAAGTGGTTGGGTTATCTCTTTGCCGCCTTCTGGTGCGCTTATCTCCTGTTCTTCGGAGTAGTATTTGGTAATGCCTTCTCAGACGGTCCGATAGAAGGCTTTGACATCATTGACGGAGGACTGATGGTGTTCCTTGCACTTGATTTCGGAATCCGCTTCATGCTTACCGAGACCCCTGCACAGGAGGTCAAGCCGTTTAAGCTGATGCCAATATCCACCAAGTTCCTTATCAACATATTCCTTGTGCGAAGGATTCTCTCTGCCTTCAACCTCGTGTGGCTGTTCTTCCTCGTACCCTTTGGATTGATTCAGTTACCACATTACTACGGGCTTGGCGGATTCTTCATCTGGCTCTTTGCATGGTGGCTCGTCTTTGCCATCCACAGTCAGGTCTATCTCTTGTGGCGCACGATAATCAACCGTAATTTCCTCTATGCACTCATACCGATAGCCATCTATGCATTCTTCTTTTATGCAGGACTATTTGATGACGACTATACAAGGACGGTCTTTGGGGACAACGTGCAGTGGTTGTTCTACTCCTGCTTGTATTGGTGGCGTGGCGTGCTTGACGGAAGCATCGTTCCGTTCATCACACTCTTTGCCATCCTTGCGGTGTTCTTCTTCCTCAATCAGGTTGTCCAGAACAAATCCATCTATCGTGAGATAGCTGAGGTGCAGGAGTCAAAGGTGAAGTCAAGGGAGATGACTCTCTTCAACCGCTTCGGTATCATCGGCGAATACCTCAAGTTGGAGGTAAGGTCAGTCATTCGTAATGCAGTGGTGCGCAAGCAGTTCCTCCTTGGAGTGTTCTTTATGCTGCTGCTCTCTTGCATGACGGCATTCTCGCCTGTCTATGACAATAACCTCTTCATGAAGGCTTACATAAGCATGTACTGCTACTGCGTACTTGCCACCATGACGCTTGTCAACGCCATGTGTCCTGAGGGTAACTACATCGACGGCCTCATGGCTCGCAAGGAGTCAGTGCTCTCGCTCCTCAAGGCAAAGTATTACTTCAACCTTGCCATGTTCCTTATACCATTCTGCGTGTTCCTCGTAACTGTCTTCCAGGGAAAGAGCACCATTGGCGAGAGCCTTGGCTGCATGCTCTTCTCGGCAGGAGTCGTAATGCCAGCGTTGTTCCAGATGGCTGTCTATAATAACATCACCATCGACATGAACAAGAAGCTGACAAGGGCTGGCAGAAGCAGCAAGATGCAGATAATCGTGTCATTCGTGGCATTGTTTGGCCCAATGATTATCATGTACGTGCTGATGACCGTCATTCCTGACTATAGCTCACTCATCCTCGGAGCTATTGGTGTGGTAGGTATTGCGACCCATCCTCTGTGGCTCCGCAATGTCTATAACCGCTTCATGGCTCGCAGATATAAGAACATGGACGGATTCAGGTCAAGTAGAAACGCTTAAGAGACCCACCCCATCCCTCCCTAAAGGGAGGGGGAGAAGTTACCAAGGGCGACATCCATCATCTTTTCGACCGTCTTTGGTCGAAAGCCGTCCGCAAGAACTAAAAAACTAAAAAACTTACAAACTTAAAAACTTAGAACAATGACTTTATCATTATCAAATATAAAGAAGTGCTTCGGAGAAAAGGTGGCACTCGACATAGAACAATATACAGTGAATGATGGCGAGATAATAGGTCTCGTGGGTAATAACGGTGCTGGTAAGACAACCATGTTCCGTGCAATCCTTGACCTTATCAAGCCAGAGGAAGGCGTGGTACTCATTGACGGCATCGACCCTTCAAAGAGTGAGGACTGGAAGACCGTTACGGGTGCTTACGTGGATAGCGGTTTCCTTATCGACTACCTTACTCCTGAGGAGTATTTCGACTTCATCGCCAAGGTGTCAAATGTGAGCAAGGAGGAGCTTGAGGAACGCCTGAAGCCTTTCGCAGGATTCATGAATGGCGAGGTGATGGGACAGAACACGCTCATTCGTAACCTCTCAATGGGTAACAAGCAGAAGGTGGGAATCATAGCTGCTATGATTACGCACCCTAAGTTGCTCATCCTTGACGAGCCATTCAACTTCCTTGACCCTACTTCACAGCTTGCAATGAAGGGAGTCATCGAGAACTATAACAAGGAGACGGGCGCAATAGTCCTCGTCAGCTCGCACAACCTTACTCACACCATAGACATCTGTACTCGTGTCACTCTCCTTGAACACGGCAAGATTCTTATGGATTATGACAAGACAACGCATAATGACCTGATGAAGGAGATAGAGGACTATTTCGTTGGTCAGGCACCAGTGACACAGGAATAATTGTATTTGTAGTAAAAGGGAGTAAAAACTTGTAATCTTGTAGTAAAAGGGAGTAAAAAGAAGTAAAGGGGAGTAAAAAGACGAATGACTGTTCGCTGTTTTTTGAAGAACGAAAATTTAGAAAATTAAAGAAAATTTGTTTCATCTCATTTTCTATTGTTTTCGTTCTCATTTTTACGAAGAATATTATAAGAAATTTTTTTTAATTTTCGTTTATCTAAAACCACTTTGCGATGAACATTCGTCTCTTTACTCCTTTTTACTCCAATTTACTCCCCTCAAAAAAAATAACAAAATATGAAAAAGATTATCTACATTATCATGTCGGTGTTGCTGCTTTCGTCATGTAGCACCATGAAGAAGTTGGCAGAACCGTCAAACACATCGGCTTATCGTAAGCCTATAAGGGAGTTGAGGGTCTCAGGCGGACGTGTGAGTGTGGATAATGGTACTTCATCATCTTCCGAGGTGTCAATGTCTGAACTTGCCCGTGCAGGACGCAAGCTCGGCTTTGACGTCGAGTTGAGTGACGACCGCCGTCTCATGACAGAGGCAGCCACATGGATAGGCGTGCCTTACCGTAGTGGTGGTGCTGACCGTAGCGGTGTGGATTGTTCAGGACTTGTTTACTGTCTTTATGGTAGCGTTTATGGACAACGATTTGAGAGGTGCAGTAGTTATGACATGTTTCATAAGTATTGCACTCCTGTCAATGCAAGCCAGTTGAAGCAGGGCGACCTCGTGTTCTTCACTACCGACAACTCGGGAGGCAGGATAGGTCACTCAGGCATCTATCTCAAGAATGGCAAGTTTATCCATGCAAGCTCGTCAAAGGGAGTTATCATAAGCAACTTGAATGAGCAATATTGGAGTAAACACTGGTTTGCTGGTGGAAAAGTAAGATAAAAAGGAAAATTTATTCCTTTTATCTTTGCCTGAGAAATATTTATACCTATATTTGCCCTACAAGAAAATACCAAGAATATTACAACTTATAATTAACTAATACTTTTTACAAATTTATGAAGATTTCACGTATTGACCATTTGGGCATCGGTGTCCAAAGTATTGACGAGGTACTTCCTTTCTATGAGAATGTACTTGGACTTAAATGTTATGCTGTTGAGGAAGTTGCTGACCAAAAAGTAAAGACAGCTTTCATCAAGGTGGGAGAGGTAAAGATTGAGCTTCTCGAACCAACATCAGAGGACAGCCCTATCGCCAAGTGGCTTGCCAATGGTGGCAAGGGAGTTCATCATGTGGCTTACGCCGTGGAGGATGGCGTTGCAGAGGCACTCGTAGAGACAGAAGGCAAGGGCTTGCGTCTTATTGACAAGACTCCACGTCTGGGTGCAGAGAACATGATGATTGGATTCCTCCATCCAAAGTCAACGGCTGGCGTACTCACAGAACTTTGTGAACCAAACAAGTAGGAGCCCCCCGACCCCTCAACTTAGCGAAGCGATCTCACTGACCGCAGGGAAGTAACGGGGCGGCCTTCGGGTAAAGACTGAAGGTTAGGGACAAAATTCAACTATTATAATATTCCGACCTGTACGTTTTGAATTCTTGGTACTATTTGCCAATGAAAAAAGCAGAAGTGATTGTTTATGACAATACAAGTATTCAATCGTTCAGATGTTTTTTCTAAATCAGAAAGGCTGTCTTCCCCCTTTTTTCCGGATGGCCGCCCCCTTTGGGGGTCGGGGGGCTATTTCATGTCAAAACAAACAGAAAGAATACAGGAGTTGATTGAACTCCGCAAGAAAGCACGTATTGGCGGTGGCGACAAGGCCATCGACAAGCAGCATGAGAAAGGAAAGCTTACGGCTCGTGAACGTATCGCATTGCTCCTTGACGAAGGCAGTTTCGAGGAGATGGATATGTTCGTTGAGCATCGTTGTACAAACTTCGGAATGGAAAAGAAGCACTATCTTGGTGATGGTGTCGTAACAGGTTCTGGTACTATCGACGGACGCCTCGTCTATATCTTTGCACAGGACTTTACCGTGAGCGCAGGTTCTCTCTCCGAGACACTTGCCCTCAAGATATGCAAGGTGATGGACATGGCAATGAAGGTGGGTGTGCCTTGCATCGGTCTCAATGACTCAGGTGGCGCACGTCTTCAGGAAGGTATCAATGCCCTTGCTGGCTATGCAGAGATATTCCAGCGCAACATCCTTGCTTCAGGTGTCATTCCTCAGATTTCAGCCATAATGGGTCCTTGTGCTGGTGGTGCCGTTTATTCACCAGCTCTCACGGACTTCACCCTTATGGTGGAGAATACCTCATATATGTTCCTCACAGGTCCTGGCCCTGTCAAGGCTGTGCTCGGTGAGGTCGTTACTCAGGAACAGCTTGGAGGCGCAAGCGTTCATGCCACAAAGTCAGGTGTCACTCACTTCACGGCATCCACGGAGGAAGAGGCTATCGGCATGATAAAGAAGCTTATCAGCTACATTCCTCAGAACAACCTTGAGCGCACTCCACGCGTCGAGTGTACTGACCCTGTAAGCCGTATGGAGGATTATCTTAACGACATCATCCCGGACAATCCTAACATGCCATACGATATGTATCAGGTCATCACGGGTATTGTGGACAATGGCGAGTTCTTTGAGGTTCAGCCTAACTACGCTAAGAACATCATCATCGGATTTGCACGTTTCAACGGACAGTCAGTAGGTATCGTGGCTAACCAGCCAAAGCAGCTTGCTGGAGTGCTTGACTGCAACTCTTCACGCAAGGGTGCGCGCTTCGTCCGTTTCTGCGATGCGTTCAACATTCCTATCGTCACTCTCGTTGACGTTCCGGGCTTCCTCCCAGGTACGGCTCAGGAGTACAATGCCGTTATCCTTCACGGTGCAAAGCTCCTCTATGCTTACGGAGAGGCAACAGTGCCAAAGGTGACCGTTACGCTTCGCAAGTCATACGGCGGTTCTCACATCGTGATGTCATGTAAGCAGTTGCGTGGTGACATCAACTACGCTTGGCCATCAGCCGAGATTGCCGTCATGGGTGCAAGCGGTGCTGCTTCCGTCCTCTATGCCAAGGAGGCAAAGGCTCTCAAGGACGAGGGCAAGGTGGAAGAGGCAAAGGCATTCATCAAGGAGAAGGAAGACGAATACACCAAGCTCTTTGCCAATCCTTATCAGGCAGCTAAGTACGGATATATTGATGATGTCATAGAGCCACGTAACACACGTTTCCGTGTCATCCGTGCACTTGCTCAGCTTGAGAACAAGAAGATGAAGAACCCAGCAAAGAAGCATGGTAATATTCCATTGTAGGACCCACCCCGGCCCTCCCTATAGGGAGGGAGACAGATCCGCCCATACGGACACAGTCCCTTTAAGGGGAGGAAAAGAATACTTACGAACGATTATTGCGAACTGAGTAACTCAGCCCCCTCCCTGTAGGGCGAATGAGGGCGTAGAAGAGAGACTTAATGTCTCTCTGTCCTGAAATGAGGGGAGAACAGTGCCATGTTCGACGGTGGTTGGATGGGGTGGGTCTTTGGAGTGGACCAATTAATTATTTAAGTTATGACACTATTATCAATCGATTGGAGTGACAGGTTTCTCCTTGCCGCTATTGCTGTGGGAGTGGTGTTCTGCATCCTCTTGGCTATCGTCGTTGTGCTTCAGGTGTTTACGGTCATTGCCATGAAGACATCGAGGAAGGCATCTGAGGTCAAGACTAACTATAAGGAGTCAAAGCAGGCAAAGTCCTTCGACAAGGCGAGTGATGAGGACAAGGCGGCTGTGGCTGTTGCTCTCTATCTCTATTATTATGAGAAGAACAACCGCGAGAACCGCATTCTCACTATCAAACCTAATCAGCCATCGGCTTGGCACTATGAGCTGAATGAGAGACTATAATTTAATTAGTAATGAGTAATTAGTAATGAGTAATGGGAGTAGGGAACCAGCGCCGTCTTTGGCGCTTTCGTCCTCAAGCCATACTTTGCTTGAGCCTCAGCAAGTCGTCCTTGGCTTGCCCTTCGGGATTCGTCATTCGTCTCTTTACTCTTCTTTACTCCTTTTTACTCCATTTTACTTCGTTTTTATCAAGATGAAAGAATTCAAATTTAAGATAGGTAATCAGGACTATACAGCTGCCGTGGATGAGCAGACACCGGGTTCACTCAAGGTTACCGTTAATGGACAGACATATCAGGTGGAGATGCCTCAGCAGAAGGCACCAGCACCTCATCCTGCCGCACCTGTTGTTAACCCTAAGGCACAGACAGGTGGACCGGCAAACGTTAATTCAGAACTTCCGGGTACGGTTACAAAGGTAGTCGTTGCTGACGGTCAGCACGTCAAGTGTGGTGACGTTCTCCTTGTCATTGAATCCATGAAGATGTCCAATGACATTGTGAGCGTTGTTGACGGTACTGTCAAGCGTGTGGCCGTGACAGCAGGACAGAATGTAAATCAGGGCGACCTCCTCGTCGAGATGGTTGCCGACTTCGTGGCTGCTGAAGCAACCATTGCACCTAAGCCTGCACCAGTGGCACCTGCTCCTGTAGCATCTCCGGCTCCTGCTGCACCAGCACCAGTCATCGGTTCAAAGACTGTGACTGCTCCTCTCCCAGGTACGATAACCAAGGTTACTTGCAAGGTAGGAGACAAGATAAATGCTGGCGACACCGTGCTTCTCATGGAGGCAATGAAGATGGAGAACAGTATCACCGCCGAGATGGGAGGTGAGGTAAAGGCCATCCTCGTGGAGGCTGGCGCACAGGTACAGAGCGGACAGGCTCTCGTAGAATTAGAATAGAACAAATATTTCAAATCCGTAATTTCAAATTTATGCCTCCCAACGTTTCGGGACGCATAGATTTGAAATTTAAGATTTTTCGATTCCCCAATGTGGGGCTTTTTACAAACTTTAATTGATTATGAAACGTATTAAGATTATCCTTGTCCTTGCCGTTCTGCTGCTTGTGGCAACGCCTTTGTTGGCTGCGGAAACAGACGTCACGGATGGTCTTGCAAAGTTTATTGGTGAAATGGGCTTTGTGAACCTCTTCACGGCAGATGGTTGCAAGAACCTCATTATGCTGGCTATAGGATGTTATCTGCTTTTTCTTGCTATCAAGAAAGAGTATGAGCCGCTTCTCCTTCTGCCAATAGCATTTGGTATGATACTTACCAACCTCCCGGGTGCAGGATTGTTTGACACCAACCTTTGGAACAATGAGTTCCTTAATGAGGAAAGCGAGTATTATCACAGTTACGGACACGTGATGCAGACGGGCGGTCTCCTCGACATCCTCTACATCGGAGTGAAGGCAGGCATCTATCCTTGCCTCATCTTCCTTGGAGTAGGCGCAATGACCGACTTCGGTCCACTCATTGCCAACCCAAAGAGCCTTCTTCTTGGTGCGGCAGCACAGATAGGCATCTTTGCCACGTTCCTCGTGACTCAGATTGACCTTCCTTTCTTTGGCTTCAGTCCTGCTCAGGCAGCATCCATCGGTATCATCGGTGGTGCAGACGGACCAACAGCCATCTTCCTCACGTCAAAGCTTGCTCCTGAACTGCTCGGACCTATTGCCGTGGCTGCCTATAGCTACATGGCACTCGTCCCAGTCATTCAGCCGCCTATCATGCGTATGCTTACCACGGAGGAAGAACGCAGGATTCGCATGAGCCAGTTACGTACCGTGAGCAAGAAGGAGAAGATTGTGTTCCCAATCGTCGTAGCCATCCTTGTGTCACTCATCGTTCCTTCAGCTGCCACACTTATCGGTTGCCTTATGCTTGGCAATCTCATGAAGGAGAGTGGAGTGGTGGAGCGTCTTTCAAAGGCTGCACAGAACGAACTTAACAACATTGTCGTCATCTTGCTCGGTGTCACGGTTGGTGCAACGGCATCTGCACAGTCATTCCTTAATCTTCAGACCATTGGCATCCTCTGTGTAGGTATCGTAGCCTTCGGTATCGGTTCAGCATCAGGTGTCATCATGGCAAAGATTATGAATCTGTTCCTCAAGGAGAAGATAAACCCACTCATCGGTTCTGCAGGTGTTAGTGCCGTACCTATGGCAGCACGTGTCAGTCAGGTGGAAGGTCAGAAGGCAGACCCTCGCAACTTCCTCCTCATGCACGCCATGGGTCCTAACGTAGCAGGTGTCATCGGTAGTGCCGTTGCAGCAGGCATCCTCCTCAGCTTCTTAGGATAATGAGGAATTAGGAATGTGTAATGAGTAATATCATTTGAGACCATCCTTGGTCTCAAAAATAAATAACCGTTCGGACAAGCGTTCCGAACGGTTATTTTTGTTTATTTCCCTTTCTTTCCTACCATTATGTCGAGCACATACTTGTCTGTCTCGTCCATGGCATCCTTGCCAATCTTTGTCAGGTTGTGAATGCTCTTGTCCACGCTGTCATCAATGATTCCCTCAACCGATGTGACGCATTCCCCTTGTATCGCAAGCATGGCAGACAGTACCGCAGTCGAGACACCCGAAGCAAGCTTGAGCGCACACGAAGGCTTTGCTCCGTCACATATCATACCAGTAAGGTTGGCAATCATATTCTTAACGGCAAATGTGACCTGCTCGTATGTACCGCCCATCAGGTATGTTATACCGCATGACGAACCCGTTGAAGCCACCACGCATCCGCATAGGGCAGACAACTTGCCGAGGCTCTGCTTCACGTATATGGCTGTGAGGTGGGATAGCATGAGCGCACGTGTCAACTCCTCATCCGTATTGTGATTCTCCATCGCAAACTTAACGACAGGCAGGGTGGCACATATTCCTTGATTACCAGAACCGCTGTTGCTCATCACAGGAATCATGGCACCAGCCATTCGAGCGTCGCATGCACATGCAGTGGCAGAGAGTATGTGTGAGAAGATGGTGTCACCCATTATACCCCTTCCAAGCGGACGGGAGAGAGCCTTGCCGAGCGAGTGGCCGTAGTTGCCGTGCAACGACTCGTTGGCAGCATTCTCATTGAGCACTCGTGCCTCGTTGATGAAGTCAATCTCCTCCAGTGGGGCAGTAGTGGCAAACTCGTACACCATAGCCATGTTGAGCCAGTCATTCTGACTTTCGTCATCATTCTCGCACGTAACAGGAATGTCGAGTATCACATCCTCGTTCTTGCTGACATGTATGAAGTTGGAGTGTCCTCCGCAGATAACCGCCTTTGCATGATTATTGCCAGAAGAGGCAATCACCTCGATGTACAACTTATCAGGTGCATCCTTCTTGAGCTTGACCGCGATGCGATTCTCCGCGATGTACTTCTTTCCATCCTCCACGGCACTTGGCGTAACATCCTTCAGCACCTCAAGTCCGTATTCGCTCTTTCCCACGCTTGCACCAAGAGCAATGGCTATTGGCAGACCAATCATGCCAGTACCCGGAATACCCACGCCCATGGCGTTCTTCAGGATATTGGCAGAGAGCAACACCTCAATCGTCTCAGGCATGCATCCCAATGTCTCAGTAGCCTTGGCAACGCACAGAGCCACAGCCACCGGTTCAGTACATCCCACGGCGGGAACGACCTCACTCTTTACGAGTTCTATTATCTTTTTTCTTGTTTCACGTTCCATACTTATCTTTATTTTATCCTTTGCAGGTCGGGGCAACATTTTTTCGAGTTGCAAAGTTACTCATTCTTTCCAAATTAACCATTAGCCTCACTTCTAAAAATAGCATCATGGTACGTATTTCTTAATTATGGAATACATATTTTTTCGCTATGTATAATAACCCTTATGTAGAAAGTCTTTGTTATAATCTTTCATTACTTGAATAAATTTGGTGCAAATTTGCAAAGTTTACGGCTTATTTGCAAATATTCCCTCAGAATCCAACGTGGAAAGGTTTGAAGAATTCTTCATTCTTAACCGACATCAATTGTAGTTGTAATTTTGAACGTTTACTAACGTTTGTAAAGTGGAAATGCTAATAAGAATAAATACGATAAGTCTGCGAACGTGAATACACATGGTTTTGTCCTTTAAAAATTGCGGGAAATGGGTGAATTTTTTGTGCGCGTAGAAAAAATTTTTTGTACGCGTACTAAATAATTTCTTATCGGGATGGAGAAATATTTTCTTCGGGCGCAAAATTCTGATTGGTTGTCTTTATTCGTTTTCAGTCTCTTGGAACTTTACGATAAGGTATTCCGAAGGTGGAGAAAGATAATCGTACAAAAAGGACAGGAATGCCGTTTTGCTCCTAGTCTCCCATCCCAAATTATTGTATGCTCTATCGTTATGACAACGTAGTGGCTCCGCTATTTCTCCGCTCCTATAGTGGAGGCATAGTGGTCTCACTTTGGTGGCATAATGGTCTCATATAGGACTCATATTAGTCTCATGATGGACTTGTGACGTAGTTGCGTAAATATTAGTAATGGATGAACTTGCTACCGCGAGAACATGAAAATAAAGAACCTAAAAACTTATGAACTCATACCATAAGTCGGTGGGAACTTACAAACTCATAAACTCAAGAACTAAATAACTTATAAACTTAAAAACTCAAAAACTTACGAACCTAAAAACACATAAACTCAAAATACTCCACGTGTGCTATTTTCTTTCAAAATGTACGATATTGCCTATTTTGAAGTGGTTGCACTCAAAACATACACATTTTGCAAAGTCGAGTTTGCATTTTAGAAAAAAAACGCTACATTTGCACCCTGAAGATAAAAAATATCCTTCTTTGACTTATTAATCATATACGAAAGAAAGTATGGAATCTTTTTTCCGAACACATGCATATCTGGTAGAGCATTTGCCTGCCACTGTGCGCAGAGACTTAATGGATGAGATCAACTGGAAGGACAGAATGATCGGTATTAAAGGTGCGCGCGGCGTGGGAAAGACAACATTCCTTCTCCAGTATGCAAAGGAGAACTTTGCTCCTAACGACAAAACTTGCCTATATATCAACACCAACAATTTCTACGTGCAGAATGTAGGAATTGCTGCCTTTGCCGATGAATTTTACCATTCAGGCGGCAAGGTCTTGCTTATTGACCAAGTTTACAAACAACCAAACTGGAGCCAGCAGCTCCGTGAGTGCTACGACCGTTACCCAGGTTTGAGAATTGTTTTTGCAGGTTCGCCTGTGATGCGCCTCAAGGATGAAAATCCAGAGCTTAACGGTATCGTTCATTCGTATAACCTTCGCGGATTCTCTTTCCGCGAATATCTCAACGTGAAGACAGGCTTGAGACTCAAGCATTACTCGTTGGATGAAATAATCAACAACCATGTGGATATTGCAAAGGAAATATTTGCGCAGGTAAATCCTCGCGACCATTTCCAGGATTATCTTCACCACGGATTCTATCCATTCTTCTTGGACAAACAGAATTATTCTGAGAATCTTCTCAAGAATATGAATATGATGATAGAGGTGGACATCCTGCTCATCAAGCAGATTGAACTCAAGTATCTCGCTAAGATCAAGCAGTTGTTCTATCTCCTCACTACGAGCGGAAGCAGCGTTCCAAACGTCAGCTCCCTTGCTCAGGAACTGGGCATGTCACGCGCAACGGTAATGCACTACATCAAGTATTTGATGGAGGCTCGTCTCGTGAACATGATTTATGCCAAGGGTGATGAGTTCCCTAAGAAGCCTGCAAGGGTTCTTCTTCACAACTCTAACCTTATGTACAGTTTCTATCCTCGCACTTTCGATACTCACGACGTGCTTGAGTGCTTCTTCTGCAACGCACTCTGGAAGGATCACAAGTTGAACAAGGTGGGCACTCTCTGCTCATTCCTCGTTGACGGTCAGTATGACTTCAAGATTGCAGAGTACTCTGCTAAGTTGAAGAGCAAGTCAAAGACTCTCTTTGCCGTAAACCAGTGTGACATAGGCGAGGGCAACCAGATTCCACTCTGGTTGTTTGGATTCCTGTATTGAGGCCCCCTCGCGACCTCCCCGAGGGGAGGCGATAAAAAACCGTATTTTAAGAACACATTATAAAATTTAAACATTATTATGGGTAAAGAAAAGAAATTCATTACTTGTGATGGTAACACAGCTGCTGCACATGTAGCATACATGTTCTCAGAAGTTGCTGCCATCTACCCAATCACTCCATCTTCTCCAATGGCGGAGCACGTGGATGAGTGGGCTGTTCAGGGTCGCAAGAACCTCTTCGGCGACACAGTACTCGTACAGGAAATGCAGTCAGAGGCTGGTGCAGCTGGTGCTGTTCACGGTTCTCTTCAGGCTGGTGCTCTCACTACTACATTCACAGCATCACAGGGTCTTCTCCTTATGATTCCTAACATGTACAAGATTGCTGGTGAGCTCCTCCCATCTGTATTCCATGTATCTGCTCGTACAGTTGCTTCACACTCTCTCTGTATCTTCGGTGACCACGGAGACGTGATGGCTTGCCGCCAGACAGGTTTCGCTATGCTTTGCGAAGGCTCTGTACAGGAAGTTATGGACCTTTCTGCTGTAGCTCACCTTGCTGCACTTGACACTCGCGTACCATTCATCAACTTCTTCGATGGATTCCGTACTTCACACGAGTATCACAAGATTGAGGAAATCGACATGGAGGATATCCGTCCACTCGTACCAATGGACAAGGTTGCTGAGTTCCGCTCACGCGCACTCACTCCAGAGCATCCAGTTGCTAAGGGTATGGCTGAGAACCCAGAGACATTCTTCGCTCACCGCGAGTCTTGCAACCCATACTACGATTCAGTTCTTGAGTCAGTAGAGAAGTACATGGCTGAAATCTCTAAGATCACAGGTCGTGAGTACAAGCCATTCTCTTACTATGGTGCTGCTGACGCTACAGACGTAATCATCCTTATGGGTTCTGCTACAGAGGCTGCTCGTGAGGCTATCGACTACGCTAACGCTAACGGCAAGAAGTATGGTATGGTATCAGTTCACCTCTACCGTCCATTCTCAGTAGATCGTCTCCTCGCTACAGTACCTTCAACTTGCAAGCGTATTGCAGTTCTTGACCGTACTAAGGAGCCAGGTGCAAACGGCGAGCCACTTTACCTCGACGTTAAGGACGCATTCTACGGACAGGAGAACGCTCCAAAGATTATCGGTGGCCGTTACGGTCTCGGTTCTTGCGACGTTACTCCAACTATGATTCTTTCAGTTTACAAGAACCTTGAGCTCCCAGAGCCAAAGGATCACTTCACACTTGGTATCGTTGATGACGTTACATTCCGCTCTCTCCCACTCGAAGAGGAGATGGCTCTCGGTGGTGACGGAATCTTCGAGGCTAAGTTCTTCGGACTTGGTGCTGACGGTACTGTAGGTGCAAACAAGAACTCAGTTAAGATTATTGGTGACAACACTAACAAGTATTGCCAGGCTTACTTCTCATACGACTCAAAGAAGTCAGGTGGTTTCACTTGTTCACACCTCCGTTTCGGAGACACACCAATCCGCTCAACATATCAGATTAAGACTCCTAACTTCGTAGCTTGCCACGTTCAGGCTTACCTCCGCATGTACGACGTACTCCGCGGTCTCCGTCAGAACGGACAGTTCCTCCTCAACACAATCTGGGAGGGTGACGACCTTGTTAAGAACCTTCCTAACAACGTTAAGAAGTACTTCGCAGACAAGAACATCACAGTTTACTACATCAACGCTACTAAGATTGCACAGGAGATTGGTCTTGGAAACCGTACAAACACTATCCTCCAGTCAGCATTCTTCCGTATCACTGAGGTTATCCCAGTTGACCTTGCTGTAGAGCAGATGAAGAAGGCTATCGTTAAGTCTTACGGAAAGAAGGGTGAGGATGTCGTTAACATGAACTATGCAGCCGTTGACCGTGGTGGCGAGTACAAGCAGCTCACAGTTGACCCAGCATGGTCTAACCTCCCAGCAGACCCAGAGGTTAAGAATGATGACCCAGACTTCATCAACAACCTCGTTCGTCCAATCAACGCACAGAACGGTGACCTCCTCCCAGTATCTGCATACAAGGGAATCGAGGACGGTATGTGGGAGCAGGGAACTGCAGCATACGAGAAGCGTGGTGTGGCAGCATTCGTTCCAGTATGGGATGCTAACACATGTTGCCAGTGTAACAAGTGTGCATTCGTTTGTCCTCACGCTTGTATCCGTCCATTCGCTATGGATGAGAAGGAAGCAGCAGGTCTCAACGCAGACAAGATCGAAATCAAGGCTCCAGCACAGCTCAAGGGTATGCAGTTCCGCATCCAGGTAGGCGTTATGGACTGTCTCGGTTGTGGTAACTGTGTTGACGTATGTCTTGGTACTAAGGGCGAGAAGGCTCTCAAGATGGTTCCACTCGAGGGACAGCTTGGTGAGGCTGCTAACTGGGATTACTGCGTTAAGAACGTTAAGTCAAAGCAGGATCTCATCGACTTCAAGTCTAACCCACGTCTCAGCCAGTTTGCAACTCCACTCTTCGAGTTCTCTGGTGCATGTTCTGGTTGTGGTGAGACTCCATACGTTAAGCTCATCTCTCAGCTCTTCGGTGACCGTGAGATGGTTGCTAACGCAACAGGATGTTCTTCTATCTACTCAGGTTCTATCCCATCAACTCCATATACTAAGAACGAGAAGGGTCAGGGTCCAGCATGGGCTAACTCACTCTTCGAGGACTTCTGTGAGTTCGGTCTCGGTATGACTATCGCAAACAAGAAGATGCGTGCTCGTATCGTAACTCTCCTTCAGGAGCTTATCGCTAAGGATGACACTCCTGCTGAATTCAAGGCAGCTGCAGAGGAGTGGATTGCAGGCAAGGACAATGCAGAGGCTTCAAAGGCTGCTGCTGCTAAGCTCGCTCCAGCAATTCAGGCTGGTCGTGAGGCTGGTTGCCCAACTTGCAAGCAGCTCTCTGAGCTTTCTCACTACCTCGTTAAGCGTTCACAGTGGATTATCGGTGGTGACGGTGCATCTTACGATATCGGTTACGGCGGTCTTGACCACGCTCTCGCTTCAGGTGAGGATATCAACATCTTCGTTATCGATACTGAGGTTTACTCTAACACAGGTGGTCAGTCATCAAAGGCTACTCCAATCGGTGCTATCGCTCAGTTCGCAGCAGGTGGTAAGCGCATCACAAAGAAGGATCTCGGTCTCATGCAGTCAACTTACGGTTACGTTTACGTTGCTCAGGTTGCTATGGGTGCAGACAACGCACAGTGTCTCAAGGCTATCCGCGAGGCAGAGGCTTACCCAGGTCCATCTCTCGTAATTGCTTACGCTCCATGTATCAACCACGGCCTCAAGGCTAAGGGTGGTATGGGTAAGAGCCAGGCTGAGGAAGCTAAGGCAGTTGAGTGTGGTTACTGGCACCTCTGGCGTTTCGACCCACGTCTCGCAGAGCAGGGCAAGAACCCATTCCAGCTCGACTCTAAGGCTCCTAACTGGGATAACTTCCAGGCATTCCTTGATGGTGAGGTACGTTACCTCTCACTCAAGAAGGTTAAGCCAGCAGAGGCACAGGAACTCTTCGATGCTGCTAAGAAAGCTGCACAGCACCGCTATGCAACTTACGTACGTATGAGCAAGATTGATTATTCTGCTGAATAATCTAATCGTTAATCATAAATCATATCTCAATGTCACGGGCAGGGTACATCCCTGTCCGTGATTATTTTTTGCACTTCCTCCGTATGCCGTTCATGGCATGCGAAACCTAAATCAAGGAGTCGTATATATAATGTAAATGCTATGTGAAGGGCTTAAAGCACGTGTGCAGATATATATGATTTAGGTATAATAGTATGGAAATAGGGGCGTATTCTTATCAAGAACACGCTTTTTTTGTTGCTTCGTGTCAAGATTTCAAATAAAAAAGTTGATAAATAATAAATATATTTGAGATTTTGCGTTAATCTCGAAAATAGTCCGTAAATTTGCATACTTAAAAAAGCAAACAGACAAAATATGAAAGAGACAATACTTGTAACAGGTGGAACAGGATTTATCGGTTCTCACACTACAGTTGAACTTCAGCAAGCAGGATACGACGTCGTTATTATCGACAACCTTTCAAACTCAAACGTCAATGTTCTCGACGGTATAGAAAAGATTACAGGCATCCGCCCAGCATTTGAGCAGGTTGACCTTAATGACTTCGATAAAGTAGAAGCTGTTTTTGCGAAATATCCAATCAAGGGAGTTATTCACTTCGCAGCATCTAAGGCTGTTGGTGAATCTGTAGAAAAGCCTCTTTTGTATTATAGGAATAATCTCAATTCCCTCATGAACGTGCTCGAGCTTATGTCTAAGTACGGAACAAAGGGAATCATCTTCTCATCATCTTGTACTGTATATGGACAGCCAACAAAGGAGAACCTCCCTGTAACAGAGAACGCTCCAATCCAGAAGGCACTCTCTCCATACGGTAACACAAAGCAGATTAACGAGGAGATTATACAGGATTATATCCACTCTGGTGCACCAATCAAGAGTATCATTCTTCGTTACTTCAATCCAATAGGTGCACATCCATCAGCACTCATCGGTGAACTTCCTAACGGAGTTCCTATGAACCTCATTCCATTTGTCACTCAGACTGCTATCGGAATCCGTAAGCAGCTCAAGATATTTGGTAATGACTATAATACTCCAGACAAGACTTGCATCCGCGACTACATCTATGTAGTTGACCTTGCAAAGGCACACGTTAAGGCTATGACACGTGTACTCGACAAGGAGACCGAGCCAGTCGAAGTATTCAACATCGGTACAGGTCACGGCTATTCAACACTCGAAATCGTAGAAGGATTTGAGCGTGCAACAGGTGTTAAGCTCCCATGGGAGTATGCACCACGTCGTGAGGGTGATATCGAAGCAATTTGGGGAAATGTTGACAAGGCAAACAAAGAGCTTGAATGGTCAGCAGATACTCCACTCGACGAGATTCTCGCATCCGCTTGGAAGTGGCAAGAGCATCTCCGTGAAGCAGGTATTCAGTAATTAAAAAAGAATAAGGAAAAATATCTGTAATACTACATATTAAGTAGAAATTGCAGATTATGTCGTGTTTTATTTTGTGTTTGTGTTGTGGCTATTCTTTTGCGTGAGCAACGGGGTAGCCCATTTTATTGTTTAAAACACAATGTGTTAGGAATTCATAAAACCCAGCACCACGCGTATTGATGGATTAAGTTTTATATATACATCCGTACACAAAGACACCCATATCTTCTTCTCGTCAGAAGTACATCTGACAGTAAGAAGATATGGGTGTCCTTGTATTATGATATATATTGTTGACATGAGCTTGTCATTTGTTTTTACAGATTCCAGCCGAGATAAATGTGCAGATGTGTAATATTATTATTTACAACATTCCCCTTGTTTGTGAAAAAAGTTGATTCTGCATTGCACACAAAAAAGGAGTTGAAAAGAATGTGCCTTTTCAACTCCTCTTGTATGTTTGTTAGTCTTCTTTACAAAGTTACTGTGCCTAAGTCACCCCAATCCGAATTTACGGAGAAACTAAATGATACGTTGGAATAATCAAAGAAAACACCTGAGAATGTGGTAGTATAACCAATCTTTAATGGTACTTTGTTATATGTCTTTGGGTCAATCACATTATTTGTAGCGTCAAGACCTGCAATAGTCATATTGACATAAGAATTATCTTCGGTAACTGCATCTTGTGTCAGGAATGTATATGTGAAAGTGGTAATCTTGCCATTCGTTCTTTGTTCTGGTGACACATTAACGGCTGCAGTACGACTGGATGTAGCGGCTGCATAGCCTGTAATGGCATTGTAAACATTACTTGCTCCGTCAATAGTGAATTGTATCTTCTGTACTTCATCGGGTATGTAACCGTTGAAGTCAAAGGCTATCTTAGCAGACTTATGGACAAATGGAACTTCCACATTATTAGCTGTAGTCTTGGAAATGGTAATATCTGCTGTATGGCCATAAAGGTCAACGTACCTTGAGAATGCAATCTCCGTAGGGTCGTCCATATCAGGATGGTCGCTATCATTGTGACCCAGAACCACAAGCTTGTATGTTCCACACTTCACATTCTCCAAATTGATGACGCCAAAGGAAGAAGAGGAACTCTCCTGTGTACATTCCTTGTACTTGGTGTAAGAACCATCATCATTAGCCTTGTAAAGCACTAAATCCAGTTTGGAGAACGCATCTTGCAAGGTATTAGCCCTCGTAACTGTCTGTGAGATATTGATGCCAGAAACATAGAAGCGTACTGATACATAGTCATCACCCTCATCATTCGTTACCAAATCATCATTTGTGCAAGCACAAAACATCATTACAGACATAGCTGTAACAATTGAGAAAAATAGTTTTTTCATATTGTTAAAGAAAATGTATTATATTTGCCAATCATTTAGCCGTATTAGGTTAGCCGCATTTGATTAGCCAAAAGCAAAAGTAAACCTTTGCAACACAATAGGGTGAGAATCAACGCATCTTTTGCGTTCAGCGAATGATTATCCGTGAATTACACAACAAAAGCCCTTGTTTTGTAATCTCCAGTTTACAATCTCAATTTAACATCAACATAATTGTTTTTATCGTAACACACGCCAGTCCCTTTAAGGTTATTGTTTTACCCCTCGCAAGGATGAAGGTGACTAGTGCTGTGCTTTAGGATAAAAGCATCGTATTGTACATTGTGGTAATCGTTCATATATTATATATAATGTCATATTGAAGCTTGCAGTATGTCATAATGTTACTTGCTTCCGAACACTCTGTATCATTTCATCATTCGTCTTATTGCAGAAGAATTACGAAGGACTCACGAGACATTAGCGAAGGATTGACGACGGATGACGATGTGTCATAATGTTATTTTCTTCTAATAATTCTTACAATTGTGAAAGGGACGTCAATAAAATTACTATGCGTGTAGGATAAGATTGGGAAAAAGTGTACCTTTGCACGTGTTTTATAAGTGGAATATTATGAAATTAAGAATATCTTACATACTCATCTTGCTCTTAATGTGTGCAAAGTCATTTGCAGGCAAAGGATTTGTGGCTCATAAGGGTGAGGTACAAGGCAGTTATAACTTCTGGTTCTATGACCCAGAGGAACAACATGACCCAAGGGCTCATTTCCCTCTTCTTATATTTCTTCATGGCCGAAGCCTGTGTGGAACAAACCTTGACAGGGTGAAAAGGTATGGCCCTATTCATGCAGTTGCCAAGGGTGCATATATAGATAGTTATATCATGGCGCCACAGAATCCGGGTGGAGCGTGGAATCCAGACAAGCTTATGAAGATAGTGGAGTGGGCAAAGGAACACTATGCCATAGACGAATCAAGGATATATGTTTACGGTATGAGTCTTGGTGGTTATGGCACGATTGACTTTGTTGCTGCCTATCCTGACAAGATTGCGAGTGCCATGGCAATATGTGGCGGAGCAAGTGCCAAGAATCTTGACGGACTGTCAAAAGTACCTTTGTGGATTGTTCACGGAACGGCAGACAGAGCCGTGCCTATTGCACAGTCAGATAAAGTTGCAGCAGCAATCAAGGCTACAGGTGACGATTCCAGATTGATTTATACCAGACTCAAGGGTGTTGACCACGGACGTCCTGCAAGACTGTTCTACATGAATCAGACATACGATTGGCTCTTTTCCCATAGTCTTAATGATGAGGGCAGACCAGTAAACAGGGATTTTGAAATCACGTTAGACCTTCTTAATTCTGCATACCAGGATTTGGGAAAGGAAGAGCCTATAGACGAGGAATCGTATAAGTAAACATACTTTGTGATGTGGCTTTTATTTGTTATTATGTAACATGTTACATATTTTTTAAAGGTAACATAGTGTAAAGTCGTACATTCTTTCTGTTTAATTATCTATTATTTGCACGAAATGAAATATCCCCGTGCGGAAAAATGATATATAAAATTTCCTATTTTCCTTGGAAATGACTCTAAAAGGATGTATCTTTGCATTGTCAAAATAAAGGTGGCAACCTTGTGTTGCAAAATCTTTAATAGGCGTTAATATATGTTTGGTCGTTTTTCATAAAATAATTAGTTTTAAGGGTATTAAAAATAGGTGAACAATACGGTGTACGGATCGCGAGATTAGTACACCTAATTTTTTTTAAAAATGTTTTGGTATATGATTAGACTATGTTAATACGTCAATATTTTTTACGAAGCTACGTAAAAAATATTGACAAAGTGTTTCTTTTATGCTCTTATTGGGATGTTGAGTGAAGGTTAGCCCTTAACTTTGTCGTGTAAGTAAAATGTGTGGATTTATGAATACGACAATAAAGATTCTCTTTGCCACTCTGATGTTGGGTGGCTTTATGGCAAGTTGTAATGATAAGGATGAAGTGGCTAATCCTGATGATGAACCTATCTTGTATGGTGATATTGCGGATAGGGGCTTCTTCATTAATGGTGAAAGCAAGATACGTGGCTATTTCCCTAATGATAGCATAATAAAGGGTTATACTACTCTTACACAGCATGTGATGCATTATACTACGCTGGATAGTGTGGAGCATACCAAGGTGTATGGCTATAACTTTGTCATGGTGGCTGAGAAATTCTATAGGATATTTGGCTATGATGTTGCCTTTAATGACGATAGTACTCACATCACCTGTAATGCCAAGTTGTACTTTGAGAGTGATAAATCCAAGGAGTATGATGTAACTGTGAACGCTTCCCTTGATTCCATAGGTAGACCGCAGCTTCCTATTGCGCGCGGAACGCTGGATGATGGAAGAAGTCTGATAATTCAGTTTAGGCGTGTGACTTATAAGTCAAAGTACTCTGATGAAACTCTCTCACCTGATGAGGAGTTTGACATCTAAATATATTGATTTGGTTAAGAGGCGATGAATGATTCATCGTTGATTCTGGTTATATTTCGGTCCGTCCGACATGAGTTTTATTGGCTCTGTCAGACGGATTTCTTTTATTGCTGTATGACTGTTAATCGACAGTTCTGTCAGTAAAGTCTGCCATTATTGCATAGTTTTGTCAGTTTTGCGTCTTGGCATTCATTTTGCTATATAATGTTGTAAATATAAAATTAGCATTATGAGCGAAAATATTAACGAAGAAATTAAAGATGTAAACGAAGGCGCACAGGCAACTGACAACGCTGAAGATACAAATAATACTGAGGCTACAGAGGCAACAGAGACTGCTGAGGCTACAGAAGATGGTGCTGAGGCTGCTGCTGAAGAGCCAAAGGAACTGACGGTGGAGGAAAAGCTTGCACAGGCTGAGGCTCAGATTGAGGAACTCAAGAAGCAGGCTCTCTACAAGCAGGCTGAGTTTGACAATTTCCGTAAGCGTGTGATGAAGGAGAAGGCTGAGCTTGTCCTTAATGGTGGTACAAGGGTTATTACTAATCTCTTGCCATTCATTGATGACCTTGAGCGTGCTGACAAGAATATGGAGTCTCTTGAGGATGTGGCAGCTGTCAAGGAGGGTGTTACTCTCATCATCGATAAGTTCCTCAAGATTCTTGCTAAGGAGGGATTGCAGAAGATTGATGCCGTTGGCAAGGATTTCGATACTGACTTCCACGAGGCAATAGCAATGGTTCCTGGTCTTCCTGAAGACCAGAAGAACAAGGTTATTGATTGTGTTGAGTGTGGTTACACTCTTAACGGTAACGTCATCCGTCATTCAAAGGTTGCAGTAGCTCAGTAAAAAAATAAGAACTAAGCGAAGCGGTCTCACTGACCGCAGGGAAGTAATTAAGAGTTAAGATTTGAAAATTAAGACTTAAGAATTAGTCGTAACTATCAAGACTTTAGCTTATAAAAAAAATCTTAATAACTTACCTCCTCCTCTTACATTAGTCACTCTCCATTTCGTGGGAGGACAGGGGTGGGGGACCTAAAAACTTAAAAAAGTTATCCAAAAACTTTTATGGCACAGAAGAGAGATTATTATGAAGTCTTAGGCGTGGATAAAAGCGCTTCAGATGCACAGATAAAGTCAGCGTACAAGAAGATGGCTATCAAGTACCATCCTGACCGTAACCCTGGCAACAAGGAGGCTGAGGAGAAGTTCAAGGAGGCTGCAGAGGCTTACGAGGTTCTCCGCGACCCTCAGAAGCGTCAGCAGTATGACCAGTTTGGTTTTGCTGGCATGAATGGTGCTGGTGGATTCGGCGGTGGTGGTGCAAGCATGAATATGGATGACATATTCTCTATGTTTGGCGATATCTTCGGCGGTCACATGGGTGGCGGATTCAGCGGTTTCGGTGGATTCGGCGGTGGTGGTCAGCAGTATCGCAAGCCTGTGTTCCGTGGACGTGACCAGCGTATGCGCATCCAGCTCGACTTGACTGAGGTAGTAAATGGTACTACTAAGAAGTTCAAGGTGAAGAAGGATGTGAAGTGTGAGCACTGTAATGGTTCTGGTTCTGCTGATGGCAAGACAGAGACATGTTCTACGTGTGGTGGTAGAGGATTCGTCATTCGTCAGCAGCGTTCCATCCTTGGTATGATGCAGACACAGAGTGAGTGTCCTCAGTGTCATGGTGAGGGTACTGTAATCAAGAACAAGTGTCCATACTGTCATGGTGAAGGTATCGTGGCAGGTGAAAGCATAGAGGAGGTTAAGTTCCCTGCTGGTCTTCAGGAGGGTATGGTACTCAACCTTGAGGGTCGTGGAGGTGCTGGCCGTCATAACGGTGTGCCTGGTGACCTTCAGGTGGTTATCACAGAAAAGCCACATCCAGAGCTTGTACGTGATGGCAACGACCTTGTATATAACCTCTTGCTTACAATACCACAGGCAACACTCGGTTGTCAGGTTGAGGTTCCAACGGTAGATGGCAAGGCTAAGATAACAATTCAGCCTGGTACACAGCCTGGTACTGTTCTCCGTCTTCGTGGCAAGGGTATTCCTCAGGTTCACGGATATGGAAGTGGCAAGGGTGATGAGTTGGTTAACATTAGCGTATATATACCAAAGACTCTTACTAAGGAACAGAAGGCTGCACTTGAGTCATTTGCTGAGACTGATGAATTTGCTCCAGATGATTCAACAAAGAAGAGCATCTTCTCTAAGTTCAAGGCTATATTTGAATAAGAAGGGCCCCCCGACCCCCGAAGGGGGCGGCCATCCGGGTCGCAGGGCATATATAAACACAGAGGACACAGAGAACTCAGAGTTTTATCTCCGAGTATTCTCTGTGTCCTCTGTTTATTTTTGACTTCAGAAGCGGACGCTTCTGACACGGTTGCTAAGCCCTTCTGACGATGGCTGTGTGCCTATGGTGCTTCCTTCTCCTCCCCTCGGGGAGGTCGGGTGGGGGCGTTACTTTAGCTCATCGCTTGTGTAGCCTACAGGAAGTACACGGCAGTTGTAGCCTGAAGCCATGATTTCTCCGTATGCTCCTGCAGATAGCATGGCAATAAGGTCGCCACGCTTTGTACCATTGAGTTTGATGTCCTTGTCAAATACGTCGCTTGACTCGCAGATAGGACCAACAACGTCGTATGTCTCTTCCGGTGCGTCACTTGTGAGATTCACAATCTTGTGGTGTGCATCGTATAGGGCAGGGCGAATAAGGTCTGTCATACCAGCATCAACGATTACGAATTGCTTTACTGCACCTTTCTTGACATAGTTAACCTTTGTGATGAGTGAACCACACTGGCCAACTACTGCACGTCCAAGCTCGAAGTGTACTGTCTGTCCCTCACGTAGTTTGAGATGCTTGTTGTAGAGTGCAAAGTAGTCCTTGAAGTTTGGAATTGGATTTGCCTGTGGGTTTGCATAGTCAATACCGAGACCGCCACCTACGTTGATTATCTCTAACTTTATGTTTGCTTTCTCAAGTCTGTCCTGAAGTTCGTTGATACGTTCTGCAAGTGCGATGAAGTCGTCCATCTCAAGAATCTGGCTACCAATATGGAAGTGAATACCCTTGAAACATACGTTGCTCATGGACTGTGCAAGGCGTATAACCTTTTCCATGTCTTCCATGGCAATACCGAACTTGTTCTCTGCAAGTCCTGTTGTAATGTTGCTGTGAGTATGTGCTCCTACGTTAGGATTGATGCGGAAGCATACATTGGCAGTCTTTCCTTTCTGAATAGCTATCTCGTTGATGACTTCAAGCTCAGGGATGCTTTCTACATTGAAGCAGAAAATATCCTTGTCGATTCCGAGCTCAATTTCCCAGTCGCTCTTTCCTACGCCTGCAAAGACAATCTTGTCGGCTGGGAAGCCTGCACGAAGAACTTGTTCTATCTCGCCTCCACTTACACAGTCGATACCGAGTCCTGCCTCCTTGATAATGTTGAGTACCTTGATGTTGGCGTTAGCTTTTACCGCGTAATGTACGTGGTAGCCTTGGTACTTCTGGCTTTCCTCGTTAATGGTGTTAAGTGTCTGACGAAGTATATCTGTGTCGTAATAATAGAAAGGAGTACGAATACCTTTGAATTTATCGATGTTCATTGGATTTTGTGTTTGAAAATTATGAGGAGTTTAGATTTTATAGAAGTTAAAGAAGTTAAGACGATACATAAATGTCTTAACTTCTTAACTTCTGTATTCTTTGCTTCAATGAATTATGCATTGAAGAGTTTGTCTGAAAGTGCCTGAAGAGCACGCTTCTTGTCATCTGCAGAAATGAGGAATGAAATGTTGTGGTTGCTTCCTCCGTATGAAATCATACGTACTGGAATGTCCTTGAGAGCCTCTGTTGCTTTTGCCTCAAATCCAACATTGTGCCATTCTAAATCACCTACTACACAGATGATACACATGTTCTCATCAACATTAACGCGACCGAACTTCTTGAGCTCGTCAACGATAGAGTTGAGGTTTGTCTTATTGTCAATTGATACGCTTACCCCAACTTCACTTGTTGTAATCATATCGATAGATGTCTTGTAGCTTTCGAAAATCTCGAATACCTTGCGAAGGAATCCGTGTGCGAGAAGCATACGGCTTGATGTAATATTGATGGCTGTGATGTTATCCTTTGCTGCAACTGCCTTAATCTTCTTTGCTTCTGTTTCGTTGCTGATAACTGTTCCTGCTGCCTCTGGATCCATTGTGTTAAGAAGCTTTACTGGTATTCCTGCGAATTTTGCAGGCTGTACGCATGTTGGGTGAAGAATCTTTGCTCCGAAGTATGCAAGCTCTGCTGCCTCCTCGAAGTGAAGGTGACTAACTGGTGATGTCTTGTCAACGAAACGTGGGTCGTTGTTGTGCATACCGTCTATGTCTGTCCAAATCTGAATCTCTGATGCCTCGATAGCTGCACCGATGAGTGAAGCTGAGTAGTCAGAGCCACCACGCTGGAGATTGTCAACCTCACCGTATGCATTACGGCAGATGAATCCCTGAGTGATGTATATCTCCTTACCTGCAACCTCGTCGAGCTGTACCTTAATCTTCTCGCGGATGTACTGAAGGTCTGGCTCTGCGTTCTTATCTGTACGCATGAACTCAAGTGCTGGGATGAGTGCTGCGTTGTAACCCTGCTCAAGGAGATAGTTTGTAACCATGTTGGTTGACATTATCTCGCCCTGTCCAACAATGATTTTTTCCTCAAACATAGTAAAGATGCCCTTTGTGAAAGAGCGGAGGTAGTCGAACTCCTGCTTAAGGAAGTCAAGAGTCTTCTTCTTATATTCGTCAGTAGTGTAGAGTTCATCAACGTGCTTCTTGTACTTCTGCTCAAGAGTGTTGATTGTCTCCATTGCACCTTCTGGGTTCTTCTTGTAGAGATAGTCTGAAATCTCAATGAGTGAATTAGTTGTTCCTGACATAGCTGAGAGAACTACAATCTTCTGCTCGCCGTCAGTAATCAATTTCACGACATCCTTCATTCTCTGAGGAGTGCCTACGGATGTACCACCAAATTTAAGTACTTTCATTGCTTTTATATTATAATGTATGTTTATTCTTTTGTATTGCCATTAATCAATCACTTCGTTCTTTGCATTGTGAGCCTCAATGATATCGTTGATTGCAGATATGTCACTTGGCTCAAACTCTGAAAGGTCGATAGGCTTGAGTGCTGGAGCTTGTTCCTTCTTCTCAGGCTCTTCTGTTGCCTGTGGCTTTGTCTCTGTCTCTGCCTTTGTTTCCTCTACTGTTGGAATTGGTTCTGGTTCAACAACCGGAGTAGGCTCAACTACAGGCTCTGGAGTTGCAACTTGTTCTACAGTTGGCTCTGGTTCTGGCTCAACGTTTGCTGTCTCAGCCATTGCCTTGTCTTCCTCTGCCTGTGTCTCGAAGAACTCTTGGTTCATGCTGTCAGTAACGTCGGCAAGGTCAAACACAGTTGGGATTTTGAGTTCCTTCATCTCATGGTCTTCGCAACGGAACACTCTTCCAGGGAACTGTGAGAGTAGGTTCATGTTGTGAGTAATCATGATTACCGTTGAGCCAGCCTTGCTGATGCTCTGGAGCAACTCCGTGATGCGCTTGCTTGTCTCCACGTCGAGGTTACCCGTAGGCTCGTCGGCAAGGATAAGTTGTGGACGGTTAAGGATGGCACGTGCTATGCTTATACGTTGCTGTTCACCACCACTCAACTCGTTTGGCATCTTGTATCCCTTGGTAGTCATACCAACCAACTCGAGTACGTCCTTTATGCGTTGGTCTATCTCTCGCTTGTCCTTCCATCCTGTAGCCTTGAGTACGAAGCGGAGGTTGGCCTCCACGGTACGGTCTGTGAGAAGCTGGAAGTCTTGGAATATGATGCCGAGTTTGCGACGTAGTTCTGGTACGTTCTTCTGCTTAATCTTCAACATATTGTTGCCAAGCACCTCTGCCTCACCTTCCTTAACTGGAATCTCAGCATAGATGGTCTTTAGGAGGGAACTCTTTCCTGAGCCCACCTTACCTGTGATGTAAATGAACTCACCTTCGTTGACGGTGAAGTTCACGTTCTTCAGAACAAGCTGTGCGTCCTGATAGATATTGACGTTACTATAGTTGATTAAAGACATAGACTTTATTAAATCTCAAATCTCAAATTTATACCTTCGGAACAAGGAAAGCTTCCGAATGGTAAAACTTTTAATTTTTACTTTTAATTTTTAACTTGCGTCAGCATTAGTGCTTGTGCCAGTTTGGATCGTGGCGCACGGCAAGTTCCTTGGCGAGGTCCTCAATCTTGAGTCCTTTTGATGTGAGGAGGACGATGAGGTGATAAATCATGTCAGAAGCCTCATATACAAGACGCTCGTTGTTGTTGGCAACAGCCTCGATAACTGCCTCAAGTGCTTCTTCGCCTACCTTCTGTGCCATGCGGTGACAACCGTCGAGGAAGAGACTTGTTGTGTATGAACCCTCTGGCATCTCCTTATGTCGCTTTTCGATGAAACGCTGAAGCTCTGCGAGGAACATGAGAGGATTCTCGTTCTTCTCGTTCCAGCAAGTGTCTGCTCCTGTATGGCAAACTGGACCAACTGGGTTAGCCTTGATAAGAAGTGTGTCGTTGTCGCAGTCGTTGAGAATCTCAACTACGTTAAGGAAGTTGCCGCTTGTCTCGCCCTTAGTCCAGAGGCGCTGCTTAGTGCGGCTGTAGAATGTAACCTTTCCTGTTTCAACTGTCTTCTTATATGCTTCTTCGTTCATGAAACCAAGCATAAGTACCTTGAGTGTCTTAGCATCCTGGATGACGGCAGGTACAAGTCCGTCCATCTTCTCGAAATCGATTGTCATATATTATTTTGTTTTATTGTCTGAATAATGTGTAATGTTAAATCTCAAATGTCAAATCTATGCGTCCCGAACGAGTGGGGGAAAACGAAAATTTAGAAAATTAAAGAAAATTTAATCTCTATTTCAGCTTTCTCAAAGGTCTCGTTTTTTATTAGAAGAAAAAGAAAATTTTCTTTAATTTTCTAAATTTTCGTTCTTAAAAAACTCCTTCTTGAAGGCTTCGTATCCTTTGCTCGGAGGCATAAATGATAGATTTGCGATTATAGATTAATTTATATTCTCACGTTGATTCCCTCATTTGAGAGGTACTGCTTTAGCTCTCTGATAGGAATCTCGCCAAAGTGGAAGACACTTGCGGCAAGAGCTGCATCGCTGTGACCATTGATGAATGTGTCGCGGAAATGTTCCTTCTTACCAGCACCACCTGATGCGATGACAGGTATTGTGAGCGTGTCTGACAGTCTGCGGAGTGCTACGTCTGCAAATCCTGTCTTCACGCCGTCGTGGTTCATGCTCGTGAAGAGAATTTCACCTGCGCCTCGCTCATTGGCTTCCTTTGCCCATTCAAAGAGGTCACGTCCTGTGTCAAGTCGTCCTCCGTTCATGAAGCAGTTCCACTTGCCGTCTATCTCTGGATGTCCGTTTGGATGGACTGTGTCGTCTATGCACTTGGCATCTATCGCTACAACGATAACTTGACTGCCGAAGTGAGTTGCAATCTCGTCTATCAGTTCTGGGCGACGTAGGGCAGCAGAGTTGATGCTTACCTTGTCTGCACCAGCGTTGAGAAGTCGCTCAACGTCTGACAACTCGTTTATTCCTCCACCAACGGTGAAAGGTATGTTTATCTCCTCAGCTATGCGAGTGACGAGCTGTGTGAAGGTCTTGCGTCCTTCGTGACTTGCCGTGATGTCAAGATACACAAGTTCGTCGGCACCTTGCTCGGAGTATGCCTTACCAAGTTCTATTGGGTCGCCAGCGTGACGTAGGTTCACGAAGTTCGTTCCCTTTACTGTCTGTCCGTCCTTGATGTCAAGGCAAGGTATGATTCTTTTTGCTAACACCTTTAAAATTAAGAGTTAAGAATTCAAAATGCAAAATGCTTATATGTATCAACCTTAATTTTGAATTTTGAATTGTTAATTTTGAATTTAAATGAACTTTGCGAGTTCTCCCATCTTTATCTTTCCCTCATAGATGGCTTTGCCAAATACTACGGCAGGGATGCCAGCCTTGTCAAGAGCCTCGATGTCCTCAATGCAACTTACACCGCCACTTGCGATGAGATGCATATCTGGGAACTCAGCCATGATGTCCTTGTATAGCTCGATGGATGGTCCTTGAAGCATTCCGTCCTTTGAGATGTCCGTGCAGAGAACATTGGTGATTCCCTTTGCCACATATCCCTTGAGGAATGGCATGAGTTTGTTGTCTCCCTCTTCCTTCCATCCGTTGATGCTTATGAGACCGTTCTTTACGTCTGCACCAAGAATCACCTTGTCTGCTCCGTAGCGGTCGAGCCAAGTCTCAAAGAGGGTAGGCTGCTTGACGGCGATGCTTCCCACTGTCACCAGTGAAGCTCCTGATGCAAATGCTATGTCGATGTCTTCGTCTGACTTGATGCCACCGCCAAAGTCGATTACGAGTGATGTGTGCTCTGCAATCTTCTCTATGGTCTTGTAGTTGATGACGTGCTGTGACTTTGCTCCGTCGAGGTCAACGGTATGGAGTCGGCGCACACCTGCAGCCTCAAACATCTTTGCCACTTCCACAGGGTCTTCGTTGTACACCTTCTTGGTGTCGTAGTCGCCTTGTGTCAGTCGCACGCATTTACCGTCAATTATATCTATCGCTGGAATAATCTCTATCATAGTTCAAGAAAGTTTTTGAGAATTCTCTCGCCCACGCTTCCGCTCTTCTCTGGATGGAACTGTGTGGCGTAGAAATTGTCTTTGTGCAAAGAACTGCTGTATGGCTGAATGTAATCCGTCTCTGCAATGGTGTAGTCGCAGAGTGGAACATAGAAACTATGCACGAAGTAAACGTATTCAGGTTTCGTGAATCCCTTGTAAAGCTCACTCTTGCAGTTCTCGATTGTGTTCCATCCCATCTGTGGAACCTTGTCTGTGTGCTGCTTAGGACAGAATCGCTTCACGTCCACGTCAAACACTCCGAGACATGTCGTGTCGTATTCTTCCGAATGGCGGCAGAGCAACTGCATACCGATACAGATACCGAGTACTGGCTGTGTGAGCGAAAGTATGACCTTGTCAAGTCCGTGCTCACGTAGATAAGCCATAGTAGTGCTTGCCTCGCCCTGTCCTGGGAATATTATCTTATCAGCAGAACGCAACTCCTCTGGGTCGTCCGTAAGCACGGGGTCGTATCCCAGTCTCTTTACGGCATTAACCACCGAGCGAATATTGCCTGCGTTGTATTTTACTATTGCTACTTTCATTTAATGTTTTATGTTGTGTAGGGGGTACACCAATATTGGGCACAAAGGTACAACTTTTTATTCAGTTATTGTTCAAATGCTTGATATTTTCTCTCCTAATCTCCCGTTTTTGCGTGATTTTGTTTTGTATTTATATCATATTGCTTTAACTTTGCAAAGATAATTTAACTTTTGCAAGTATTGATGTCGCTTTACTTGCATGGAGTTTATGGATGAATGACTGGATATACATGGTAGGGCGTCGTCTTTTTAGACCTTATAAGTCCATGAGTTTTGTTCCATTTAACTCCTAAAGATTTAGGTTAATAAGCATAAAAAATGAAAGTTTCTGACAAAAAGGTATTCCGTCTGATGCTTGACTATGTGGGCATCGTTGTTGGTTGTGCTATGGTGGCATTGGCATTCGTTGTCTTCATCAACCCTTACAAGCTTGTTCCGGGTGGTGTGATTGGTGCGTCCATCGTTCTTCATAACTTGATGCCAAACGTGCATATCGGTACGTTCTGCTACATGATTAGCTTGCCGCTGCTTGTGCTGTCGTACTTCTGCCTTGGCAAGGGCATAGGCTTCAAGACACTCTTTGCCACGGTCATATCTCCGTTCTTTATGAACCTGTTCACCGAATTGCTCTATCCTGCAGAGGGATTGCAAAGCCTTGACCCGGCTCTCCTTTGTGGCGGAAACCTCGACCTCACTCATGACTTGATGCTTACATGTATCCTTGGTCCTATAATCATCGGCGCAGGAGAGGGTATTATCATTCGCTCTGGTGCTACGTCAGGTGGTTCAGACCTTGTGGCTATGTTCATACAGAAATACCTGAAGGTGAAGTTCTCAAAGGCTTTGCTTGCCGTCGATTCCACTGTTGTGTTCTTCGGTCTTCTTGTCATTGGCATGGGACTTGGCTCTAACGACACGGAGTCGCACTCATGGGTTCTCTCAGGCTATTCCATCATTTGTATTGCCATCATGTCACGTGTGGCAGGTTTTGTCATCACGGGTACGAAGAATGATAAACTGATGTTCATCATTACCAAGGACAAGGAGCGTATGCGCAAGTTCATCCTTGAGGAACTTGACCGTACGGCTACCGTCATTCCTTCAAGTGGTCTCTATACGCAGGAACAGCGTGACACGTTGATGATTGTCGTCCACATGCGTGAGGTCGAGATTGTTACCACTAATCTCAGCGACATTGACCCCGATTGCTTCGTCATCGTTACCGATGCCTACGACACCTACGGTGAGCGATGGTCGGAGTTGCCGGATAAGAGGTAGGGGGAAATTAAGATTTAAGAGTTAAGAATTAAGATTTAATAAACATTAAGAGGGGAGTACTTTTTCGCGCTCCCCTCTATTTTTTTTGAATTTTGTCTATATTTTTTCTGCTGCTAATGCAATTCTGTTTGACAGGTCAAGCAGAGCTTGTTTCATTGTAGCCGCTTCTTCCTCGTTGAAACCGCCGACACCGCCATTACCATCAATACCGTCCATCTTGTGATAGAACCATGATGATGATTTTCCGAAATAGTTTCTTGAGATTTCTCTCCATGATACAGACATAAGAATGTCATTCATTCTTATTTTCATGTCTGAAATTACATTTTCGTTTGCCATATATCTTCTCGTTTTTATGTCCTCACAAATTTACTACACATTTTCGTACTGAGCAAATATTTACTACACTTTTTTGTAGTATAACGTAAAAATTGTATCGTCATGTGTGTTGTGGAGGTTTCATAAGAGTCAGTACTTAGTCAGTAGTTAGTCAATACTTAGTCAGTACTTTCATTTGTTTCCTCCTCCGTGTAACATGTGCAGCCTCGGGAAATAACAAATTTGTTTCGGTGATAAAGTCTCAGTTGTGTCGTCACAGGGTGGTGTGTTTCTGTGGAAAATCGTTTAGTTTTAGTGTTGTAGGTAGCGGATTCGGCATTTTGACTGTTAGTTATGATTGTTTACCGCTTCCATTTTGGATTTGTGTTTTTCTTATTTGTGCCTTTTAGAAGAAGTCACGAGCCATTTTTCGTCATGGAAAATGAATGTTTTTCCGCACTTAATATGCTCTTTTTAGAGGTTGTTGAGACTGTGAAGGTTCTCTGTGATAATGTATTGGGCTGTTAATGTGGTGTTTAGCTTTGATGTGTAGTCTCAGTCTCAGAGTCTCAGCTATTTTTTTATACATGCTTGTCCTCCT
>JAFZVY010000013.1 GCA_017617575.1 Bacteroidaceae bacterium
AAAATGATAATGACAAATCGTTTGGTAAACTATCGGATCCAGACTTGGTCGCAAGCAAGGACTATGTCTTCCCAACTTCTGCAAGTGTTATTGAAGCTTTCTGCTACCCTCATTCAATATCGTTTGTTGAGCCTATCCGTTTGACAATTGAGACACCTGATGCTGAAGGCATGGATCTTGTCCTCGATTATCAAGGTAAGGGTGAAGAAACTATTGCTGTAACAAGTGATGAAGAGGGACTTCATGCTAATATTCCTCATTTCAGTTCTTGGGCTTTACGTATGGGCTTTAATATAGAATGTGTAGGAAAGAAAATTATTACTTCAGGAGAACTCAAGGGGCAAGCAATCAAAGAAGATGGGGATTGGATTTACTTAGAGCGTTACGCAGATTTTAATGCTCCTAAAGGTTTTAGAACGAAAACAGATAATGCTTTTGTCAACGCATTCTTGAAGCAATGGATAGGAGCTGATACCATAGGTGTTTTTACACATCATTTCTTGCTTAAATGCAATTTCGAGAGCAAACCTAAAACGTGGGTGTATTGCTATGAACAGCCTGTATATACACTTAAATTGACCTCAGGTACGAAGGAATTCTATGTTGACGTGTACGGAAATCCAGTACCAAGAACAGTTAAATTGGAGTGCGAATCGCACATTATTGAGACAACAGATCTTATCTACAATCCTAACTTCTCGCTTGTAAGGGAAAATTGTTTTTGCGAATTGATTGGATGGAAGGTTTATGATGAAACTGTACCAAACCCACGTACGGGTTGTCTTGGTGCAACAAGTGCTACGTCATCATGGTTTTGGACGCGTTTTGATAATGATTTCTGGAGTGCTGAAAGCTCTGTAAACCTCGATGGAGTAAAGAATTGGCATTCTACAGCCGCTACATTCGTGTTCCCTGAAAAGCCAACCATGTTCTGTTCTTCAAGTTCAGAATACGTTTATGGCGATTTAGTGGGCTACGAGATGTTGCTTGAACCAAACCAAACTTATATATTCCGTACACAGTTAGGTTACGAGAATGAGGGTGAGAAAGGTTCAGTCGCATTTGAGTTTGTAAACAAGAATACTGGTCATAAGGTTTTGTCATCAATTATTGAACCGCAAATCTGTGTTACGGATACTTATCGCATGCCTAAAATATATGAAATGCGTTTCAAGACAGATGATGCTTCAAGCAAAGAACCTTACAAGTTAGTTGTAAAGAATGCTAATACAAATGATCATTGGAATTTGGTAATGTCAAATCTTTATTTGTTTAAGTGGTATGAAAATTCAAATGTTGTTGAGCCTGTTAAACTAACCGAGTCGGCTGACACCGTGAAGGTTGATATTACCACTCCTAATGTGGAGTCATCAGAGAACACTACAGCTCCTGTAGTAACGGAGGACAAGGATGGTGAGAAGTGCTATGTGTATAATCCTGTGGATGAGACGAAGAATCAGACCGTATCGTTCACAGTACCTGTAGAGACGGTTGTGGCAGGTAACAAGTGCTATGTAGTCATAGACCTCGTACCAACAGACGATACAAGAATAAGAGCTACATACTATTCATTTGGCTTGAAGGGTATGCCTCATAAGATGTTAGACCGTCCATCATTTCCTGCTAATGAGATGACAAGCGTGCTTGGTTCATACCTCTACACAGGTGACAAGGAAGAACGACTTGTGTTTGAGTTCACACTCCCTGATGATTTGGATGATGTGGAGATTGTGATTTCAACGCAGAACCCAGCAGAAACAGGTTCTGACTGCACAAGTGCAATCGGATTGAAGCAGGTGTCTCTCACATCAGACGATGAAACGACAGCCATTGAGATTGTAAACAATCAGAAGAAGGTTGTCCCAACAGAAATACATACAATGTCAGGTGTTAAGGTTTCTTCACTCCAGAAGGGAATCAATATCGTGAGATTCTCCGATGGCTCTGTAAAAAAAGTCATGTATTAATTGCCCTTACATTTGCTGTTCGGGTGTGTCAGGACGTGGGTCTTGACACACTCATTTTTTTGTCCCTAATTGGAAGGTCTGGCGGTAGTCAAAAGGGAGGGGAAGGGGGCTTTTCCTACTTTCCGAAATGTTACATTTGACATTTTTGCATTGTTGATATTTTCTGAAATGTTACATTTGGAGGCTATGCATATAATTTTACGATTGTCCTTTTTCGGAAATGGTGCCTCAAAATGGGCTTGTAAGTTGTTAAGTGCTTGCTGCTTACAATCTCAGTGAACTTTCAGTGAACTTTTTCTTGCAAAATTTTTCCGCTTATTTAAATGCAAAGCACTAATTTTGCAGTGTCAAAAGAAAAAATACTAAAATCTATATAATAATATATGAACAGAACAAAGTCTTTCTATTTAGTTCTTTTAATGCTTCTTTGTTGTGGAGGCATCCAAAGTGCAGTGAATCCAGAAAATCCTGGGTATTTGGTGTTGACTGAAGGTGAAAACCTCATCAAAAATGCAAACTTCTCTCTTGTTAGGGAAAATACTTTTAGCAAGTTGTATGGTTGGACAGTTTATGATTCGTATGTAGATTTACCTAGGACTGGAGGTCTTGGTGCATCTTCTGCTACAGCAGAACCAACATGGACAAAATTCGCTAATGCCAAGGGCTCTGTAAACCTTGATGGCGAGGAAAATAAGTATAGCACAGCAGCTACATTTGTTTTCCCTGAGCATCCAAACAATTTCTGTGCTTCAACTTCTGTATATGTTTATGGCGATTCCGAAGGTTATGAGTTGCTTCTTGAACCTAATCGTTGTTATAAGTTTGGAGTTCAGTTAGGTTATCTCAACCCGAATGAGAAAGGCTCTGTAGAATTTCGTGTTGTAAATAAAGCAACTGACGAAGTTGTAAAGTCTGTGGTTTACCAACCAACGATTTGTGTTTCCGACACTTTTGAGACTCCAGAGTATAAAGAGTTTGTTTTTACGACAAGCAACTCAGATGTGAATGAGAACTATAAGTTGGTTATTAGATACTAAATACCATTGGACAATGGTTATGTCTAACCTCTCATTATATAAGTTGACGGATAATCTCATCTATAATCCTAACTTCTCTCTTGTTGATGAAAATGTATTTGGAAAGTTGTATGGTTGGACAATTTATGATTCTTCGGTAGAATATCCTTTGACTGGAGGTCTTGGTGCATCTTCTGCTACAGTAGAGTCTACATGGAAAAGGTTTGATAATGCTGGTGAAGGAAAAAAGTATAGTACAGCAGCTACATTTGTTTTTCCTGAGAAAGCAAACTATTTCTGCTCTTCAAAGTCTGAATATGTATATGGTGACTCTGAAGGTTATGAGTTGCTCCTTGAACCAAATAGCAATTATGTGTTTAAGGCTCAGGTTGGATATCTCAGTGAAGGTAAAAAAGGCTCTGTTGAGTTTAGTGTTGTAAACAAAGCTACTGACAGAGTTGTGATATCTTCTGTTTTTTCCCCATCTGTATGTGTGTCTGACACAACGAAAGTTCCAGAGTCTTTTGTGATGATTTTTAAAACAGACGAAGCATTAGATGCGGAGAATTATAAGATTGTCTTAAAAAATGCCAACCCAAATAATTACTGGACAATGGTGATGTCTAACCTTTGTTTGGTAAAGTATCCATTAGAGAATGACGATGAGCCAACTATACCAACAAACGAGTCCGCAGATACTGTTAAGGTTGATATTGCAACTCCTAATACGGCATCATCAGAGAATACTACCACTCCTGTGGTTACTGAGAACAAGGATGGCGAGAAGTGTTATGTCTATAATCCAGAGGATGAGACAAAGAATCAGACCGTATCGTTCACAGTGCCTGCTGAGGCGGTTGCAGCTGGCAACAAGTATTATGTAGTTATTGACCTCGTTCCAACTGACGAAGCAAGAATAAAAGCTACATACTATTCATTTGGATTGAAGGGTATGCCTCATAAGATGTTAGACCGTCCATCAACTCCTGCTGACGGAGAGACAAGCGTGCTTGGCTCATACCTCTACACAGGAGACAAGGAAGAGCGACTCGTATTTGAGTTCACACTTCCAGAAGATATGGATGCAGTGGAGATTCTGATTTCAACACAGAACCCAGCAGAAAGTGCTTCAGACTACACAAGTGCAATCGGCTTGAAGCAGGTGTCTCTCACAACAGGCAAAGAGACAAAAGCCGGCAACAATGTGACAACAGTCATTGAGACTGCAAACAATCAAAAGCAGGTTGTCCCAACAGAAATATATACCATGTCAGGCGTTAAGGTTTCTTCACTCCAGAAGGGAATCAATATCATCCGATTCTCTGATGGAACAATTAAAAAAGTCATGTATTAATTGCCCTTACATTTGCTGTTCGGGTGTGTCAGGATACGGGTCTTGACACACCCTTTTTTATTTCTGGCCAATGTGGCTGATTTGCTAAAATAGAAAGCCTAAAAGGCTGGTGAGATTATTGGCTGGGGGTGGAGCATAGCGGAACCCCTGCTTACAAGTACAACCATATCCTATAAACCAAGAAAGGGTGACGGAAAAAGTTTTCAAACACGTATGACACTAATTTGCACGAAATTTCATGTCCTTTCATTTTATTCCACGAAGCCATCCAGAGGATGTCGGCAGATTACAAGAATGCCGTTCGGATGATTGGCTGGCTAAAAAAATGTGCTGTTGTCTACACCGAGCATGTAGTGGAAATGGTATGCTAATCACCTACCCTTAGTTTGAGTTGGTGCTGCGCTTAGTTTTTAATTGTTAATCATTAATCTCAAAATCAGATTCAATTTGTTTTGAATAATAAAAGAATTGTCGTACATTTGCCACGCAAATAATGCAAACACAAACTATTATGTGAAAAATTGACCAACTAGAAAATTATAAATTCTAATTTCAATAAGACAAATGAAAGTAAACAAGACATTATGCTCCGCCATTGCTACTTCTGCTATCGTTGTGGGATGTGCTTCGCAGGCGGTCGTAGGCTCACTGCCAACCCCTCAGAAAGAGAACAAGCTGATGACAGCAAGTACCAACAAGTATGGCATCGAATCGTTTGAAGAAATTACGACAAACGACTATCGACAGGCTTTTCTCAAGGGTGTGGAAAAGCAGAATGAGGCCATACGAAAGATTGTTGCCAACAAGGATAAGGCAACATTTGAAAATACTATTGTTGCACTTGAGAAGAGCGAGGAACCACTCCTTCGTGCCGAGATGACTTTCTCTCCGCTTGAGAGTAGTAATTCCAACGACTCCACTCGTGCGCTCTCCAAGGAATTGTCACCTATCCTCTCTGCCCACGGCGATGAGATATACATGAACCCACAACTCTTTGAGCGCGTCAAGACCGTGTATGACGAGATGTCGGAATCAGACCTTGACAAGGAACAGAAGAAGCTTGTGGAGAAGGTGTATAAGGCTTTCGTGAGAAGTGGTGCAAACCTCTTGGATGCCGACAAGGCAAGGTTGAGCGAGCTTAACCTAAAGATTGACAGCCTTCAGCTTGAGTTCAGCCAGAACCTCCTTTATGAGACAAACAACACATTTGTGGTTGTAGATAAGTTGAGCGACCTCACTGGCCTCTCACAGGCAAACATCGACCGTGCAGCCCAGATGGCAAAGGACAACGGATTGGAAGGTCACTGGATGTTCAACATGCAACGTTCTTCATGCAACCCTGTGCTTCAGTACTGCTCTAACCGTGAGCTTCGCCGTAAGGTGTACGATGCTTATTGCAACCGAGGCAACAAGGGAGGCGAGCATGACAACAAGGATATATGTCGCCAGCTAGTGCAGCTTCGCCTTGAACGTGCCAAGTTGATGGGCTTCAAGAATTGTGCTTCGCAGATTCTCGACACTCGCATGGCTAAGACTCCAGAGGCTGTGTATGCACTCCTCGACCAGATATGGACACCAGCAGTCAAGGCTGCCAATGCGGAGCTTGACGACATACGTGAGGAGATGCGCAAGGACGGTCTTACATGCGAGCCAGAAGGATGGGACTACCGCTACTACTCAGAGCGTGCGCGTCAGGCTAAGTTCAACTTTGACGAGAACGAGGCTTCCGAGTATCTTGAGATAAACAATGTGCTCAAGGGTATCTTCTATGTTGCAAACAAGTTGTACGGTCTTACGTTCACGGAGGTGACAGCTGACGTTCCTTCATACGAGAAGACTGCACAGGCATGGGAGGTAAGAGACAATGACGGCAAATTGCTTGCCGTGTTCTACAACGACTATTATCCACGTGACGGTAAGCGTGCAGGTGCATGGTGTACTTCGTTCCGTGGACAGACATACGAGAACGGTAAGCGCATTGAGCCAATCGTGGTCAACGTGTGCAGCATGACTCCTGCAAGTGCGGATGCTCCAGCACTTCAGTCAATAGACAATGTGACTACCATGTTCCATGAGTTTGGACATGCCCTCCACTCATTCCTTCGTGACGTACACTACCGTGGAGTAGGAGGCGTTGAGCGTGACTTCGTTGAGTTGCCATCACAGATTAACGAGCATTGGGCATTTGAGCCAGAGGTGCTTGCCGTATATGCAAAGCACTACAAGACAGGCGAGACAATACCTACAAGCCTCGTGAAGAAGATAGAGGAGAGTAGCAAGTATGGTCAGGGCTTTGCAACGGTTGAATACCTTGCAGCTTCATACGTTGACATGGACCTTCACGTACTTACTGAAGTACCAGCCGACTTGGACGTGATAGCATTTGAGGAGAAGGTGCTTGCCGAGAGAGGTATTCCACGTCAGATACAGCCACGTTACCGCATCACAAACTTCAGTCACACCATGGGTGGTGGATATACTGCTGGTTACTACAGCTACATCTGGGCAGAGGTGCTCGATGCCGACGGCTTTGAGGCATTCAAGGAGACGGGTGACATATTCAATTCAGAGATGGCAGCCAAGTTCCGCAAGTACGTTCTCACTCCTGGAGGTATAGACGACGGAATGACGATGTACAAGAACTTCCGTGGCAGCGAGCCAAAGATTGATGCTCTGCTCCGCAACAGAGGATTGAAGTAATTGCTCATTGTCGTGACGTAGTGTTTAACACGAATTGCCGTTAATTTGCCACGAATAATCATGAATAAAATTTACATGATGGCTCGTGTCAAGTTAATGGCAATTCGTGCTTTTAAAAATATACATGTTAATTTTTGCACATTCCATAATGTATATAGCTTATTACCCTTATATGTGTGTTTTCAAGCTAAAGTTCATATTTTTTTTGTTGATATTCTTTTGCTGTTAATAAATAATTCGTATTTTTGCATCGTTTTCGACAGGATGTAGAAGCCTGTCAAAGTAACTAACTTTAAATACTAACTTTAATTATCAAACTATTATGAAAAAGTATTTAGCAGAAATGATTGGTACCATGGTACTCGTGCTCCTTGGATGTGGAACAGCAGTAAGTCTTAATTGCGGAACTGACACGGCAAGCGTTGTCGGTACTTCTGTGGCATTCGGTCTTGCGGTAGTCGCTATGGCTTACACCATTGGCGGTACGAGTGGCTGTCACATCAATCCTGCCATTACTCTTGCATGTCTCTTTACAGGACGTATCTCTGCAAAGGATGCAGGTTGCTACATGGCATTCCAAGTGATTGGAGGTATTCTTGGAGCGGCTATTCTCTTTGCCCTCACATCGACTGACCAGTCGCTTGCTGGCGGTACGCTGACAGGTGCAAACAGTTGTGGTAGTCATGGCACGATGGCAGGTCTTATTGCTGAGATAGTTCTCACTACCATCTTTGTACTCGTGGTGCTCGGAACAACTGACTCTAAGGTAGGTGCAGGCAATTTTGCAGGTCTTGCAATAGGTCTTTCGCTCATCCTTATCCACCTTGTAGGCATTCACTACACAGGAACATCTGTCAATCCTGCACGTTCATTAGGCCCTGCTATCTTTGAGGGTGGACAGGCAATAAGCGACCTCTGGGTGTTCTTCGTTGGCCCATTCATTGGTTCTGCCCTTGCAGCTTGTATCTGGAAGGTCATTGAACCAGGCAATGAGGATTAAGAGACTTTAGAGTTAATCTATAAGACAAAGAAAAGCGGAGTTAAAAGGATTTCCTTTTAACTCCGCTCTTTATATTGTTTAGCTTGCTTCCTTACTGGCAGAGGAACTTGTATGTGAAGTTCTGGCTCTTGGCAGAAGGGAACTGGCTTCTTGTGTCAACGTCTTTACGACACTTGAGGTTGTCGATGATACGCTCGTAGCAATGCATTGCGCTCTCTGCCTTGCAACGTACAGTAAATGTTGTGTCCTGATACTCGCACTTACCTGTTGAAGGGATGGTGATAACGCGCTTGAACATGATAGAGCCTTCGTACCATCCTGGGTTAGGTGTCTTGAGCTCGTCAAGGATTGTGCGCTTGCGGTCAGCCATAGTCATTGGCTTCTGCTCACGGCGCATCATCTCGATGTCCTTGAACTCCTCGATGCTCTGTGCCTCTGTCTTGAGGAAGAGTACATAGTTGCTGTAGCTAACCTTGAGACGGAATGGATAGATATTGCTTGAATCCATGAATGACTTGATGCGTGCAGCCACGTTTGTCTCAATCTTGATTTCCTTGATTGAGTAAAGGAAATCCATTGCTTCTTCTACTGTAGAAACAACTACCTCACGGTCGAAATATCTGATGTATAAGTTTGTTGTCATCGTCTTTTTAAAATTAAGATTTAAGAACCCCTAAGGGCTCAACGAAGTTAATTAGGAATTAAGATTTTGAAGAACGAATAGTTGCTCAGTGCTAATTACTTCCTTACGGTCTGTGAGAACGCTTCGTTCAGTTCGTAATTCCTCATTCCGAGTTGCAAAGTTAGTAATTTTTTCTTATTTTCCACTCAGCTGGATATAAATTATTGACTCTGTTGCCTATATTCTTGCCAAAACCAAGCGGTATGCCCTTATATGTTAGCAAAATAAAACCTTTTGGCGCATCGATGCTTATTGCCTCGGTACGCAAATATGCGATGGCGTTGTCTTTATCGAGTGCCACGTTTGCGAAGGCTTCCTTGCGTAAGGCATTGCTCATAGCGAGGCTATGCTCAGGTTGCAGGTTCTTGCCCTTGGTTAATGCAAGCTTTATTCCTGAGTGCATGACCTTGAGGCTCTTCTTTGACTCTTGCAGATAGGCGAGATGTTCGGACGGGAACGCGAAGTATGAGTCGCCGTCCTCGTATATCGTGAATGAGTCGGTGTTATTGATGTAGCTTGCCAGTTCCTTTGCCACGGGTGAGTTCTTGGACAATGGTGTGATACCTTTTGCCTCCTTGCCTTTCTTACCCTTCTTGCCCTTGCTTGTGTCGCTGATGAAGTCGGGTTCGTCCCAATCGTATTCCTTCTTCCTTATTGGACAGACAAAGAAACCTTCGCCTGTGATGTGGTGAGGGAAGAAGTGACCGCCCTTGATGTTCCAGCTCTCATCGTCGCATAGTGGCAGTCGTTCGCCACCAAGCTCAGACTCTATCCATGAGATGATGTCCTCGTCCTCATAGTGGTTGTAAGTACAAGTGCTGTAAATCATTATTCCACCAGGTTTGAGACAATGCCAGATATTGCTTACTATCTCTCGCTGACGTTTCCAACACGTCTCAACGTTGTTGAGGCTCCATTCCGTTATTGCTTCCTCGTCCTTGCGGAACATACCTTCGCCGGAACAAGGCGCATCGCATATTATGAGGTCGAAGGTGTTGGTGAAGTCGGTGAAATCCTCTGCATAGTTGTTTGTAACTATCGTGTTAGGGTTTCCCCATTTCGTGATGTTCTCGGCAAGAATCTGACAACGCTTCCTATTTACTTCGTTGGCAAAGAGCAATGAGCCATCGGGTAGGGTAGAGATGGCAAGCGTTGATTTGCCTCCGGGAGCAGCACACATGTCAAGAGCCACGACAGGATGGTCGATATAGTTGCGTATGATGTGTGACAGGTACATGGATGATGCCTCCTGCACGTAGTAAGCTCCACAATGGAAGAGTGGGTCGAACGTGAACGATGGCCTTTCTTTTAATAATCTGCCTTCCTTGCACCATTTCACCTCACTCCATTCCTCTGCGAGTACGCTGTCCGAAGTGTCCTCGCATCTCTTTATTGGGTTAATTCTTATAGACGTAGGTGATGGCAGACAGATAGCGTTCGTCAGTTTCTCCGTTTCTTCCGAACCTATTTGTTTTTGCATCATTTCTATAAAATCTTGAGGTAAAATCATACGGATTGTTATTTTTTGACGTTAAAAACTATTATTTAGAAAAAAATGTTTACCTTTGCACCACAAATTATAATAAAATCATATATCAATGTCAGATTTTCAACTTGATAAATTAGACCATCAGATTCTTAGTATGGTCGGTGATGACGCACGAGTGCCTTTTCTTGAGGTTGCTCGTATTTGTGGCGTCTCTGGTGCAGCTATCCATCAGCGTGTTACCAGACTTACTCGTCTCGGAGTCCTTCGCGGTTCACATTTTGATATGAACCCAGAGGTTCTCGGATATGATACGATTGCTTTTATCGGTTTGTATTTGAAGGATGTCAGCACATTTGATTCTGTAGCTGAGAAGCTTCGCAAGATACCTGAGATTGTTGAGTGCCATTACACAACTGGTGGATATGATATGTTCATCAAGGTGTATGCTAAGAACAACAGTCACCTCTTGAGCATCATTCATGACCAACTCCAACCACTTGGTCTTAGCCGTTCTGAAACAATCATCTCATTCCGTGAGGCAATTAAGAGACAGATTCCTGTACCAAAGTACGTGGATGATGAGGTAGAAGAATAAATCTATTTCAAATCAGAGATAAAAGAAGAATGAAGAAACTTCATTCTTCTTTTTTTTATTTCTCATTACTTCCTTACGGTCTGTGAGACCGCTAAGTTCCTCATTCCTCATTGCCGTATTAGGTCCACGAATGCATAGCGTTGGTTATGCTTCTCGTCCATATCATGCTCTTCGCGGAACACTTCCTTCCACTCGTCCTTGTTGAATGAAGGGAAGAACGTATCTGCATTCTTTGGTGTGTCGTAAACATACGTTAGACACACACGGTCGGCAAGACTGAGTGCTTGCTCATATACGGATGCTCCACCAATGATGTAAACATCGCCCTTGCATGATGCGAGAGCCTCTTCAAGGTTAGGGTAGAGGTCTGCTCCAGGGAAGTCTTCTGGTTTGCCTGTTCGTGACAGAACCACATTCCTTCTGTTTGGAAGTGCTCCCTTTGGGAAACTCTCAAAGGTCTTTCTTCCCATTATTATCGTGTTGCCAGTAGTGAGAGCCTTGAACCTTTTCAGGTCGTTAGGCAACCAGTATATGAGTTTGTTCTCAAACCCTATGGCATTGTTCTCTGCTATTGCGACTATGATGGAAATCATACTTGAGTTCTTTAGTTTCTAATTTTTAGTTTTTTAGTTCTTGAGTTTGTGAGTTTTTAGGTTTATTTTTTTGAGTTTTGTTGGTTCTTAAGTTTGCCAGTTTATGTAGAGACTTGACTGTGCAAGTATTTTCGTGATAACCGAAAAACTCAAAAACATAAGAACTCAAAAACTTATATACTCACAACCTCAACTTTTAACTTTTAATTTTTAACTCTTAACTTCTTGTTGTGCCTTGGCACATCAAGATTACACGCTCACCGTTGCCTTGATATGTGGGTGTGGGTCATAGTCGCATAGCTCGAAGTCCTCGTATTGGAAGTCGAATATTGACTTTACGTTTGGATTTATCTTCATCGTAGGGAGCTTTCTTGGCTCACGTGTGAGCTGAAGTCTTGCCTGTTCAAGGTGATCGTTGTAGAGGTGTGTGTCACCTGTTGTATATACGAAGTCACCAGCCTTAAGTCCTGTAACCTGTGCCACCATCATAAGGAGGAGCGCATAGCTTGCTATGTTGAAAGGTACACCAAGGAAGGTGTCTGCACTTCTCTGATAGAGTTGGAGTGAGAGTCTTCCGTCTGCCACGTAGAACTGGAAGAGTATGTGACAAGGAGGAAGATTCATGTTGTTTATGTCAGCCACGTTCCATGCACTCACGATGAGACGACGTGAGTTAGGATTGTTCTTTATCTGGTCGATGACCTCTGTTATCTGGTCGATATGTCCGCCATTATAGTCAGGCCATGACCTCCACTGGTAACCATAGATGTGGCCGAGATTACCATCCTCGTCTGCCCATTCGTTCCATATTCTCACACCACGTTCCTGAAGCCACTTGGCATTAGTGTCTCCGCGCAAGAACCAAAGTAGCTCGTAGATTATTGACTTGAGGTGTAACTTCTTTGTTGTGAGAAGAGGGAATCCTTCTTCAAGGTTAAAGCGCATTTGGTTACCAAATACGGATAATGTGCCTGTACCTGTACGGTCACCTTTTTGGGCTCCCTCAGTCAGGATACGGTTTAACAGATCGAGATATTGCTTCATAGAGTCTTAATTTCTTTTTCTTTTTGCAAAGATACGAATTTTTAATTTTTTAAGTTTGTGAGTTTGTGAGTTTTTTAGTTTTTGGGTTTGTAAGTTTTCAGGTTTTTAAGTTTGTGAGTTCTTGAGTTTGTAAGTTTTTAAGTTATTGTGAAGAACTCTTGGGAATTTTAGATGTTCTAGAGTCTCTAGAGTTTTTAGAATGTCTAGAACATCTAGACTATCTATATTATCTTGAGTGTCTTGTGTATAGAACCTCTAGAAAAACCTACAACCTTACCCCTTACAAATCATAAATAACTTAAAAACTTACAAACTCAAGAACTCACAAACTTAAAGGCACAAAAAAAGAGCAACCCGAATGGATTGCTCTTCTTTTTAATATTTATTTGATTACTGCTTTCTCTTATCAGAAGAGTAAACAATCTTCAATGCGTATGCTTTTCTAAGAACCTGCTTTACGTCTGTGATGACACCCATAGGAGTGTGGTGGTCAACCTTCAATGACACTGTGTAGAATGGCTTGTCTGATTCAGCCATGCTTGCACGGTCTGCCATTACAAAGTCATAAACCTCATTGCTTTCAGCATATCTGTCGTTCAACTGGATACGTGTACCAGAACCATACTGGCCTCTGAGCATATCAGTTGGCTGACCGATGTAGATGAAAGATGTACAAGACTTACGAGCAAGTTTCTCAATCTGCGATGCTTGTGGCTTCTGAACCTTTACCATCATTGTTACTTCTCGCATAGATGTTACCATCATGAAGAAGAAGAGGATTGTAAAGATCAAGTCAGGAAGAGATGATGTATTCATCTCAGGCATTTCTCTACCGCCGTCTTTGTTAAATCTACTCATAATTCTTATAATGCTTGACCATACTTCTTAGGTTCAGCCTCAGAAATCTTCTGTGGATAAACTTCACGGATTGCTGCTTTCTCATCATCGCTACAAAACTCGTATGGATGGTGGAACTCAGCTCTTGCGAACTCATCACGAAGCTCGTTGTAAGCCTGAATGAGTGCATCCTGTACTATGATATATACTCCATAGTCAGTACCGCGGTCTGTCTGAACAGAGATAACGTGCTGAGAAGTAGTGAGAATTGAACGTCCAAGATACTTGATCTTTGTTGGCAACAACTCTGGAAGATTTGGATCGTTCTTTTCGTTCTTAATAAACTCTTTAGCCCTCTCCTTTACATCCTCTGGTGTAGCGTAATCGTTACCGATGAGGAGGTAATTGTCCTTATTGATACGAATGTTAAGGATGTTACGTTCCTTAACCTTCATCTCGTTGTTCTTCTGGTCATCCTCTGGTGGCTTTGGCAATGTACGCGCAAGACCAGCGTCAGTATCCATAGAAGTAGTAGTAAGGAAGAAGATGAGCAACATGAATGAGATATCGGCTGTTGAACTTGTGTTCAAACCAGGCATTTTTCTTTTCTTTCCCATATATTGCTTCTGAGTTAAAGTGTTATTACTTTCTTGTTGCCATGCTGTAGATGCCAGCAACTACAGTTCCTGCAATAAGGATGAGAATTGACCAGATACAGATATCTGCCATGATGCTCTGAGTTGGGTCCTGCCAAGCCTGGTTGTTGATGATCATAGCCTCGTCCTTGAAAGTGATACCGTAGATAACACCGATAACGAGTGATACGAAACAAGTACCCCAAGCGATAGGGTTAGAAACCTTATCTGCGATTGTAGTCAACTCCTGATTCTTCTTACCACCGATTGTGAGAGAGTTGATTGCTCCACCTACCATCAAGAATGCACAAAGAATGATGAGTACAACCTGAAGGATGATGAGTCCGTCAGAGAACAAAGGAGCAATGAACTGTGGGTTCTCCTCGTAAGGAGTGTCATATCCCCATGCGAAGAAGATTACCAAAACTACTGCACTTACAGCCATGATAGCCCAAAGTACGTATTCGGAATACTTCTGCTCTTTAGATTTTTCTATAATTACCATTGTGTAAACCTCTTTAATAATTAATAAATGTGTTAATAAGAAGGCTGTTTGGGACTTTCGTCACCTTGCCTTCGTCCCAGTTGATTAATTACTTCTTGAGGTTGTACTTTGCAACGATATCAAGGAGTGAAATTGTAGAGTCTTCCATCTTAGAAGTAAGACCTTCGATTTCAGCAAGAATGTAGTTGTAGAATACCTGAAGAACGAGGGCAACAATGATACCGAAGATTGTTGTCAAGAGGGCAACCTTCATACCACCTGCTACGACTGTTGGAGAGATATCACCAGCCTTCTGGATATCATCGAATGCCTGTACCATACCGAACACTGTACCAAGGAATCCGAGTGATGGAGCCATACCGATGAAGAGTGTGATCCATGAACAGTTCTTCTCAAGACCTGAAGCCTGAACAGCTCCGTAAGCAACAACTGTCTTTTCAACCTGGTCAGCACCTTCGTTCATACGAAGAAGACCCTGATAGAAGATAGATGCAATAGGACCGCGAGTGTCACGAGCGATGTCCTTAGCAGCCTCGAGGTCATTCTTGTTAAGGAGAGCCTCCTCGATAGCGTCGATCATCTTAACTGTGTTAACCTTTGAAAGTGAAAGGTAAACGATACGCTCGATACAGAATGCAAGACCGAGGATGAGGGATACAGATACGAGAGCCATGAAGCCTGCATCACCTTCGATGAACTTTTTCTTAACACCCTTGTAGAAACCTGTCTCTTCAACCTCAGCTTCTTCTGTTGCTGGAGCAACCTCTTCTGCTGGAGCCTCAGCTGCTGTAGAATCAACCTGCTCAGTTGCTGCAGAATCTGCTGCTGCCTCTTCGTCCTGAGCTGAAACTGACTGTGTCATACCGAAAGTAAACACACCCATCAACGCAATAATTGCAAATACTTTTTTCATTGTGTGATTGTAATTTTTTAAGATTAATACTTTATTTAATTGTTATTTTTTCGTTTTTATAATCTCTTTATGTTGTTTATATGTTCACTATAATTTAGTTACCCTTTTTTCATCCCCGATTCCGGAATTATAATCCTGCGGAGAGAGGGGGATTCTTTCTGCGAAAGCGCAAGCGATAACGAACCCTTGGGTTCTCATCCCTACTTCTCCTGCGGAGAGAGGGGGATTCGAACCCCCGAAGCGCTTTTGACGCTTACACGCTTTCCAGGCGTGCCTCTTCAGCCACTCGAGCATCTCTCCGGAATTATTTTTGGCGAAGATACACCTATTTTGTCGAATGACTTCAATAAATCACGACAAAAATAATGATTTTTTTAATTGCAAGTATTCTAAATAGACAGAAACTTTCATTTTTTTTTGAAAAAACTGCATTTTGAGAATACTTTGACTACATTTTCTTCTGTTTGTTGCATCAAAAAGCCTTTTTCTGCATTGTAAACTTGTGAAAGTTTATCTACGACATGTGTTAAGAATGCACTTTCGTTTCGCTTGCCTCTGTTAGGTACTGGAGCGAGGTATGGCGAATCAGTTTCAAGTACGATTCTATCCATTGGGACACACTCTCTTAGTACATCTGGCAGAGTGGATTTCTTAAAAGTGCACACTCCTCCTATGCCAAGCATGAACCCTGGGAATGAAAGTAGGTCTTTAGCTTCCTCTGCGGTTCCGCTGAAACAATGGAACACGCCTTTGAGATTGGATGCCCTGTGTCTCTCCATCACTTCCATTAGTTCCTTGTGGGCGTTGCGTGAGTGTATCATTAGCGGCAAGTCGTATCTCTCAGCCCATTCAACCTGCTTTTCAAAGACTTCAATCTGCTCCGCCTTGTGACTGTCATCCCAGTAGAGGTCGATGCCCACTTCTCCTACGGCAATAGGCTTGGTGGTACACGTCTCGTCTGCCAGCATTTCCTTGAGCATCTGCTCCATCTTGTCAAGCACATAGTGGTAGTCTTCATCCATGATGTTCTCTGGGTGAAGTCCAATCATAGGGTACAGGTACCCTTCATATTGCTTGCAAAGTTCAAAGATGCGTGGTGTGTCTTTGAGACAAATGCCAGGGATGAAGATGCATTTCACACCTTCGTCCTTGGCTCTCTGTATTGTTTCATCGAGGTCGTCTGCAAACTCAGGACCGTCGATGTGTGAGTGAGTGTCAATCATTGAAATTCAAGATTAAAAATCCAGAAATCAAAATTGGGAGAGGGGAGGAGGGGCTTTCAACCAAGTATGGCTGAAAGAGTGCGCTACCTTCACTCATTTTGAATTCCGCATTCTTAATTCTTAGTTGATTAGTATTTCCTTTTTAGCAGTTTGTTCGCAAACTCATGGAGGACAGCTTTCTTATCCTCTGCTACGTTCACATCGTTAAGGCTACTGATCGCTTCGGCAAAGAGCTGGTTGATGCACTCGTCAGTAATCTCCTTGATGTTTACCTTGTCGTAAATGGCCTTGACTGCGGAAATCTTCTCCTCTGGGTCGAAGTTAGTGCCGCTAATCCAGTTCAGAAGTTCTTCCTTGTCCTTGCCCTCTGCTCTCTCAAGTGCCTTGATGAGAAGGAATGTCTTTTTGTTGTCAACAATGTCTGCGCCCAGTTTCTTCTGGAACACCTTGGTGTCTCCATATACGTCGAGGATATCATCCTGAAGCTGGAAGGCAAGTCCTATCTTCTCTCCGAAATTGTAGAGAAGGTCGGAGTCACGCTCTGGTGCGTTGGCAAGCTGCGCTCCAATCTTGAGTGCTCCTGCAAGGAGGACGGATGTCTTGAGACGAATCATCTCCATGTACTCTGCCTCCGTGACATTGTTGCGCTTCTCAAACTCCATGTCGTACTGCTGACCGTCACATACTGCGAGAGTTGCGTCAATGAAAGTCTTCTGTGCATGTTGCATTACGCCCTGAAGCTCGTTGTTTGTGGATGCCGCGAACAACTTATATGCAAGTATGAGCATGGCATCGCCAGAGAGTATGGCTGTGTTCTCGTCCCATTTCTTGTGGACGGTCTGGTTACCTCTTCTGAGGTCGGACTTGTCCATAAGGTCGTCATGGAGCAATGTAAAGTTATGGTAAGTCTCAATGGCAATGGCATTTCCGAGGATGGTTTCGATATCATCCTTGTACATGTTGTATGCCATCAGCATCAATACAGGTCTCACTCGCTTACCTCCAAGTGAGAGTATGTAGTTTATCGGTTCGTAGAGTCCTTGCGGTTCCTGCTTGTATGGATTGGACTCTATGTATTCGTTTACTTTGTCTGTAAGTTCTTGAAATGAAAACATAATGTAAAATAAAGGACCCTCTCCCCAACCCTCCCCCTCTATGGGGAGGGAGTGCCTGCTGGGTGTGTGTCTCCGCCAATTTGTAGTTGCATTAGTCTCCATCCCCATAGAGGGGAAGGGTCGGGGAGAGGGACAATTAAAAGAAAAGCCACATAACCAGTATTGATTATGTGGCATTACTAATCAGTAAATATTTAATTATAAATATAATCTTATTACTGGAGACGGAATGTAACAGGGAGTGTGTACTTAACACGTACTGCCTTTCCGCGCTGCTTACCTGGCTTCCAACGTGGCATTGAAGATACAACACGAGCAGCCTCCTTATCGAGTGATGGGTCAACTGAACGGATGATCTTTGGCTCAACGATAGAACCGTCCTTGTTTACGATGAATGATACGAGTACACGACCCTGAATACCATTCTCCTGTGCAGCTGCAGGGTACTTAAGGTTCTTCTGCAACCAAGTCATAAGAGCAGCATCACCACCTGGGAATGAAGGGTTCTCTTCTACAACGTCGAATACCTCACCTTCATCATTCTCTTCTGCTACTGGGGCTGGAGGACCCATCATAACAGGACCAGAGTGTGGAGAAGAAGGACCAGAAACGGCAACGTTTGTATCCTCAGCAGTTTCGATACGAGTCTCTTCAATCTCTGTTTCGTTGTCCACGATGTCGAGGATTTCTGCAACCTGTGGAGCATCTGCTGGTGGTGGAGGAGTGTTGGCGAAGATTGGCTGTGTGATTGGCACAATTTCCTCTTCAACGGCGTACGAAACTGACGCTACAACAGGAGCTATCTCCTTGTACTCGTGTGTTGTCCACTCGAATGCAGCGAACATTGCAGCAAGGCTCACCACATATCCGATGAGCAAGCTTGTGCTTTTCTGACCTTCGAGGTCCGCTTTTTTAGATTTCTTTACTTCCATATTGTTAGTTTTTATTATGAATTCTCGTTTTGTGGCAAAAGTAATACTTTTTTTGTTATTGACGTTTACTTTCTACAATTTTTTTCTCCGTTTACTGCAAATTTTTTGTTTTTGTCTCCGAAAATTGCCTATTTTAATTCGTTTAAGGATGTATTTTCGCTTGTGATGTTCCTTATGTAGATGTCCTGCTGTGGGAATGGAATCTCAATATGGTTTTCGTTCAGGATATTGTAGATTGCCTCCTTTGCCTTTGCCTGATATGATATTTTCTGGTCAACGAGGAGCCATTGTGTAACGAACAGGTCAACACTACTTGCACCGAAGTCGGCAAACACAACGTTGATGCCTTTTGCTGGGTCAACGATGTCGCGTCCGTCCTCAGTCTTTGTGGCAAGAGGACGGAGACCGTCAAGCAACAACTTTCGTACCTTAGTAATGTCTGTGCCGTATGCCACGCCAACAGGTATCTTTATAAGTTCGTACTGGTGGTTGCGTGTGAGGTTCTTGAAGTTCTTGCTAAAGAGGCTTGAGTTGAGGAAGGCGATGACAGAACCGTCGAGTGCTGCAATCTGAGTACTCTGGTATGTGATGCTGTCAACCTTTCCCTGCACGCCGTCACACTCTATGTAGTCGCCTACTCGGAGTCGTCCAGTCATGAGCGAGATGCCATAGAAGAAGTTTTCGAGCAAATCCTTCATGGCAAAACCCATACCTGTTGCGAGACCGGCTGATACAACCTTAATACCATCCTTTGGAATCTCAAGGATAACCATACAGATAATGATGTATATGCCCCATACTGTAATAGCCACGACATTGCGCACAAGCGTGCGGTTGAAGTCGTTCCTTGCCTGTCGGTTCTTCTCCTCGTTCTCTTCCTGCTGCTCCTTTATCTGTGCCTTCTTGTAAGAGAAGTAGAATGAACGGATAGAGTAGTTGGCATAGCGGAACACAAAGAAGAGTGCCGTGATGAGGCATATTCTGTCGAGTGATATTCTAATAATGTCAGCAGAGTTGACGATGTCCATCCTGAAGAGGGTGTGACATATTGCTCGCATCTCAAACGTGTCGGCAGCAAATGCGATACTGAGGATGACTGACAACACCCCGAGGATAGGCACGAAAGCCCTGTTCACGAGGTCGTACATCCATGTGATTGAAACGTACTCTCCGTCGTGCATCTTTTTGATTATCTGTTCTTCTGTGACGGATGCGTCATCGCTATGCTCCTTGCGTAGGATACGCTTGACGAGATACTTGTTCTCGTACATCTCCATGAGGTCGTAGAGACAAGTTATTGTCTGTATTGCTGTAAGTTGGAATGTCCACCATATCGTAATCTGCACGGCTAAGAGCGAGTAGCCTACCCACGAAATGATACATGACGTGATAATGGTGAAGAGTGATATGATGTTGTAGAACTTATCCGACATCGGTACATTCTTGCGCGTCTTGCGTGCAATGAGTATCTGCCAGATGGTGAACAACAGCATTATTGGTGGGAATACGAGATTCAACAACTGGTTTGGTATGAGGATTATACGGAAGAGTATAACCACAAATGCCAATGCCATGAACGGTTCGTACATACGTACTCCAGACTTTATCTGGTCGCCGTCAAGCCTTATGAGGAGCGATGCGATTACAACAATCATGAGCCATGTCATGTTGAGCATCAGCTTGGTAGCCATATTGATAAGGCTATTGCCGTCAAATACGTGCTGGATAATCAGAAGCACGATGCCGAAGAGAAGAATACCGAGAGAAAGGATGTAGGCATGACGTTTCTTCTTGTAACTCTCTGTGCGGTACTTCTTTGGGACAATCCACCTGAGGATTATGTTACTGATGATTGATGCAATGAGGAGGTAGAACACCATTGCAAAGCTGACAAACACCACCTGTGGACCTCTCCACTGTGAGTAGCGGCGGTCATTCTTGTTGAGGATGCTGTATTTGTCGGCAAAGTCAGCCTTTATCCTCATCCATGTTCTTGGAAGGTTGGAAAGGAACTTGAAATAGTTTGAGTCACCTTTCTTGAAGATGTTGTTCTGGATTATCTTGTAGCGGAAATCTGCATATTTCTTGAGTCGCTCCACCTTGCGGTTCACGTTGTCGTAATACTGCTTGTCCTTGGTGAGCGTGTTGAGGATGCGAATCATGTTGTTACGCAGGGACTTGGCGTGCATGATACACTTCTCCCTGTCTTCCTGCTCAGCCTCTGAGAGGATGAAGATGTCGCTCTCGTCCTTTGCCTCCTTCTTGCCAGACTTGATTTTCTCTGCCTCAATCTTGAAGAGTAGGGAGTCGGCTGCTGTTAATTCGCTCTTTCCCTTGCCAATGGCAGGTGGCAACTGCTGGAGGATAAAGATAAGGCTATCGTAGCGAGCCACCTCGCGGAGTATGTTCTCACGATACTCGTCGTATGGCATGTTGGCACGATTCATCTCGTTGTACAACAAAGTGGCTTGCTGACAGGCGTATGCCATGTCAAAAGTGAAGTCGCTCTTCTGTGAATAGAGCATAAGGCCAATCTGCTCACTTCGTTGCATATAATCAACGAGTTGAGCGTGTTGTGCCTTCTGCTGTGTCTCGAGCCTTGCCATGAAGCTGCGTTGCTTGATATGGCTGTTACGCAATTCAAGCTTCAGACATCCGATGGTTCTGCTTAGGTCTTTCTCCTTCAGTACGGCTTGCGACTGCATCACAGCACATACAATGATGATGAGTGTTATGAAATAGCGTTTCATAAATTTTAGTGCTTCGCTTTTTGTGGAGTAAAACGTAAATGCCTGTTTACTCCTTTTGTCTACAATATATTATGTTATTTTATAAATACTTAGTGAATCGTTCCACTGCATTTTCAAATGCGTTGTTGCCTCTCTTGTTTGCATTCATCTCGCGAAGAAGCTCTTCCTCGCTTTCCGCACCTTCATCCGTGGTCTTGTCATCTTCCGTGACAAACTCGGTTAGTGACTTCTTCAGGGACTCGTTCTTGGCACGTATGATTGCCTTGAAATCCTTCTGGCGCATCCGTTTAATCCACTCCCCGATGTACTTGCACAGTCGTGTGAGGGTGGTCTTGAGGTGTAAGACTCCGTGGATGGTCTTTTTGAGTACCCATAGAAGACCTACGCCGAACAACACTACGCCCTTGACTATCCACCTGCCAACCTTCTTGCCGACTTTCTTAATGTGTTTCCACAAGATTTCGCGTTTTGCACGTGTGTCTCCGTCTTTCCACCATGAGATGAGCCACTTGACGCCCTTGTATATGTAGAAGAAGAATAGTATGATACACTTGAGCAGGAAACGTAGTGATTTCTTCAGCAGAACCCATAGGAAAAGCAACAGAAGTCGTGCAATACCGCTTGCACTACTTGTGTCGATGTCTGGCCTTTTCTTTTTGCCTGTTCCTTGCTCTGTCATACCCTTTTCATTCAATTATCGTGCAAATATACATCATTTTTGTATCTTGATGCTATTATTTCGGAATAATTGTAATATTTTATCTAACTTTGCTACCGAAAATTAAGAATTAAGAGTTATAAATTAAGATTTAATGCTCGGATAGTACATCCTTTTTCTGTCTTTGATTTGAGTTCTTTGTTTCTAAATCTTAATTCTTAATTGATAATTATAATTTAATAGAAGTGAAACGTATAGGACTAATATCAGATACCCACTCGTATTGGGATAAGAGGTACGAAAAGTATTTCGCTGAGTGTGATGAGATTTGGCATGCTGGTGACATAGGCTCGATGGAGGTGGCTGACCGCCTGCAAGATATAGCCATGCTACGTGCTGTGTATGGCAATATAGATGATACGGATATGCGCTATCGCTTTTCAGAGATTCTTCGTTTCAAGTGCGAGGAAGTGGATGTCCTTATGAAGCATATAGGTGGCTATCCTGGCAAGTATGATGCATCGGTACGTAAGATGCTGTTTGCCAATCCTCCTAAGCTGTTCGTAAGTGGTCACTCGCACCTCTTGAAGGTGATGTATGACAAGAATCTTGGTTGCCTGCATGTCAATCCGGGTGCTGCAGGAATGAGCGGTTTCCATAAGGTTCGCACCCTTGTACGTTTCGTTATTGATGGCGCAGAGATTAAAGAGTTGGAGGTGATAGAACTCAACTGAGCTGGCAATGTGATATTTTGCCCATTGATTACGCATTATGGTTAGGCTGTTCGTTGCTGATTCTTCCTTGTCTCTCCTATCATTCTCCGTCTGTGGACGGAGAATCGACGGAGAATGAACGGACAATCGACGGACAATCGACGGACAAATGACGGAGAATCGACGGAGAATCGACGGAAAAACGACGGAGAATGATCGGAGAAAGACCTGATGTGTGGACAATAAATGTGCTTTTTGGGTGAAATAAATAGCTTGTTTGATAATGAGCAAATAATAACATGAGATTTTTTTAGCATTAATTATCATAAATTTGCCACGAATCATCATTAATTTTGATTTCAATCAGATCGAAATCTACTTATGATAATTAAAATGTTACACAGACATACAATTAATGATAATTCGTGGTAAATTCATGGTAATTCGTGTGAAAATAAAAAACAAGTTTGTACCATGTTAATTTTTATTGTTACTTATGTGTTTTATTACATTGGTTTTTTATACCTTTGCAGTGGAATAGTTCAAAATTACTCAAAAATATATGAAGAATATTGTAATCACAGGTGGTGCTGGTTTCATCGGTTCCCATGTTGTTCGCTTGTTCGTGAACAAGTATCCAGAGTATAATATAATAAATCTTGACAAGCTTACATACGCTGGTAATCTTGCTAACCTCAAGGATATTGAGGATAAGCCAAACTATAAGTTCGTTAAGATGGATATCTGCGACTTTGACGCATTCTACAAGCTTATGCAGGATGAGAAGATTGACGGTATCATACATCTTGCTGCTGAGTCACATGTTGACCGCTCAATCAAGGACCCATTTACCTTTGCTCGCACTAACGTGATGGGTACTCTCTCACTCCTTCAGGCTGCAAAGCTCTATTGGGAGTCACTTCCAGAGAAGTATGAGGGTAAGCGTTTCTATCATATCTCTACAGATGAGGTTTATGGTGCTCTTGAACTCACAAATCCAGAGGGTATTGAGTCTCCATTCACAACTACAGCATCATCTGCAGAGCATCATCATGCTTACGGAAAGGATTTCTTCCTTGAGACAACTAAGTATAATCCACACTCTCCATATTCAGCATCAAAGGCTGGTA
>JAFZVY010000162.1 GCA_017617575.1 Bacteroidaceae bacterium
GGTGCTTTTTGATGACGATTATACATAAAAATCTGCAAGTTTATTACCACAAAGGTACAAAAACTTGCAGATTTATCAAAGTATTTTATAATGTATTTTGTTATATAACAAACGATTGTAGTCTTCTTAAGGGACGACTATTTAGTTCTTGGGGTATGTTTGTTAGTTTTTGCGTATTTCTTCTGTTTTGCAAACAAGGGGTAGCCCAAACTAGGATAAAACAAAGACAAGTATATTGATAACGAGTCGTAATCAATATACTTGTCAATACTAAACATAGTGTTTGCGTTGCCTAAACATGATACTTACGCCAGCTAATCATAATGGTTAAAGACGTCATGTAAGGCGAAAGCAAATTGTAGAATACTTTATCAAGCTTTTCTATTTTGTAACAATAACTTTCTTTCCATTCACAATGTACATTCCCTTGCGTGGAACACTAACCTTACGTCCCATCAAGTCATAGATACCATAGCTTGATGGAGAAGCTGATTCGGCATCTGTTGTCACGAAGTCAATAGACACGGCTTCTGGAGAGAAGTCATTAACACGATTCAACATTGTGTTCAAGCCCCTGACATCATCCATAGTCAACTCTCGGTCATATACCAACAAGTCATCAAACTGAACATCTGCACTTCCCCAGAAAGAACCCATTCCAAGATATAAGTATGCAGAAGTCCTAATATGTTCCATAACAAGGCTACGGTCAAACTCTGCCTCTGTCATGCTTCCAGACCACACATTGGTTGTTGCTGAGATAGCACTACCATCCACATAAATCTTATAGCCGTTGGCTAATGAATATGTCAGAGTGACGAGATGCCACTCATTTGTACCCAACTGGCCCATAGTTTTCTTGTCAGGATGGTTGACATCAAACCAATTGCCCTTACTGTCATTAAATCCGACATAGCAATTACCAGTCATGTAGAATCGTGCCCCATCCTCATTGGCACGCGTGCCATTAAAGAAACCAAAGAGTGCATCGTATGCATTACTGTCGGTTCTCTTTACCCAGAAACTAACGGAGAACGCATCAAGGTTGTCCTTACCATACAAAGGATTGGCAAGACGTGTATAGCTATTATCGCCATTCGCGCCAAAATACTGATGAAGAACCTTGCCGAAACGAGAATAGTCTTCTGCAAGTGTTGGTACCGTTGTCTTTGTGCTTGAACGTCCATACTGTGCCTGCTGATTCTTATCGTACAAGTTTAGAGTTGGAGTCTCGTCAAAATTGTAATAGGCGACAACACCTTCCGTAGGATTGCCAGAGATGGCTGTTGCTGCATACGCACGTGATGTGTATTGTTTTTCCCAATAATGATTACCACAATCAAGACGCGCTGTCATAGTCAAGTCAACGGATTCGGCCTGCGGATTGTATTTACCTGTATTTGAAAGAACATCAGGATTGGAAGATGTCCATGTAAGAGTAGTATTCTCCACAGGACTGAACATAATATCAATGTTATTTCTTACAGTAAGAATATTGGATTGTTTGAAACATGTATTACTATAGTTCTGGTAATTGTAAGCAATGGCACTTGCTGGTTGGAGCTTATATCCCCATACAGGAACACCACACGAAGCGCTTCCGCTGGTGTTACAAACTGCCGTGAAAGCAAGCACCTTGGCAGTATTGTTTTCGAGAGTTTGCTCGACAAGTACACCATTGTATATAATAGAGCCAATCTTTATCTCTATGTACGAAGTGCCTTCCTGCATCTTCCATGTGCCCGTATATGCGCCAGTAATTTTGCCATTAGCATTAAGCGTTATCATCTTTGGCTCGGATTCCTCAAAATTAGCATGGTCTAACTTGTAAGGATGAATCAAGAAATGGTAGTCGCCCACAATATCTTCGGTAGTGAAAGGACAGCCGGAAGCGATGTCGGCATCCGTAACGGTCTCGCCACTAAACTGGAAAGGAGCGCACACCAACCAACCAGACTTATTCTGATAGAGCTGGTAAGAACGAACCTGATGATAGGCTGTACCATTATTGAACTTAGTATGACATACAAGGAAAGTCCTGCCCTTGTCATCCGTACATACGGAATTATGTCCCTGTGCACACTCCCCTACCGTCATATTACCCCAATGGTTCATAGCACCAATAAGCTTCATACCACGATTTGTACCAGCATTCTTACCATAGTTGAGGTAATACTTGTCGGAATAAATAGCTGACACACCACTTGCATCCTTATAAGGCCCATCAGGATTAGAGGAACGGAACACACGCATCTCATAGCCTCCCTCAGGAGAGAAGAAGCCATAGCTCAAGAAGAGATAATAATAGTTACCTATATGCTGAACGTATGGACCTTCGCCACTAACATAATAGCCACCTGCAATCTTCTTACCATAATACTCGTCACTCGTACATGTTGTATTACCAGCATTGGTATTAGGATAAGTGTATGTATAATCACGAAGACCGGTATCCTTGTCAAGCTTCAACATAAAGATACCGCCTGACCAAGAGCCATAAACAAGCCATAACTCACCTTCCTCGTCAAAGAACACGCAAGGGTCGATACAGTTTGGCCAGTAGTTACCATTGTTGTTTCCCTTCTTATACTTAGAAGGCAAAGAACTCTGAGTACCCATAACAATCTCCAAATCGCTCTTCTTGTAATCAGGAGGAGTGATGTTCTTAGTATTGTCCTTGGAAGTGTTTGTTCCTATAAAACCGCCCATAACAATAGGGCCTTGGTATGTGTAAGGACCTTTAATATTGTCACTTGTCATAAGAACAATAACGGAAGACCAGAAATCGCCATTAAGACTAACATAATAGCACCACTTATTCATGGTTGGATTCCACACAACATCTGGTGCCCACTGATCACCTTTAACCCAGTCAGCCTCCGAAGTGTTTGTGTTGGAAGCATAGGTTGCACACCATGCGGCAGCATCAAATGAAGGGAAATCGACCTCTTCAACAACGCCATTAAGCTTACGCTTAACCTTACGCGCAGGACTTGACTTGAAAGCCTTGTCGTAGGTCTTGCTATAGTAATTATTGATTGCCGTCCAGTTTCTCAAATCAGAACTTACAGCTCCGATATAATGAGAACCATAGATATAGTACTTACCATCCTGAGAATTGAAAATAACGGATGGGTCATGCACGCTGATAGTGCTGAACGTCTTCGACTTGTACAGGTTATCCAATTCCGAAGTCGTAACCTGTGTCTGAGAATTGATGACATTACCCCAATAAAAAAATGCCATCACAAAAGCTAGTAGTAATCTGTTCATATTATTGATAGTAGTTGATTTTTGTTCGTATTCTTTCGAAAAAATGAAGTGTGAAGTGACCTGCTATAAATTACATTTACAAAAGGTGCAAGACTCAGAAGAATGGAAAGATAGTGAGAAGTGCCCCTGCCATGAATTACATTTTACAAAACTTCTCTGCAAACATACGAAGAAAAATCCTTATACAAAAGAGTATGAACAAAAAAAAGACTGTACATCGTGAAATGTACAGTCTTAATATGTAAGTCAAAGTTAATCTTACTCTGCAGCTGTCTCAGCTGGTGCCTCTGCAGGAGCCTCAGTAGCAACTGTAGCCTCTGCCTTTGGAGCAGCCTTCTTAGAACGACGAGTACGAGTAGTCTTCTTAACTTCCTGCTTAGCCATGTTCTCATCAAAGTCAACGAGCTCGATGAATGCCATATCAGCATCGTCATTAGCACGCTTACCAATCTTGATGATACGTGTGTAACCGCCTGGACGATTACCTACCTTAGAAGCAACCTCTCCAAAGAGGTTCTTGATAGCCTCTTTGTTCTGGAGATAACTGAAAACTACACGGCGATTATTTGTAGAATCCTCCTTAGCCTTAGTGATAAGTGGCTCTACATAAAGACGAAGAGCCTTAGCCTTTGGGAGCGTAGTAGTAATTCTCTTGTGCTCGATAAGAGAGATAGCCATGTTAGCGAGCATAGCTGCACGATGAGAATTCTTACGACCGAGGTGGTTGAATTTCTTATTGTGTCTCATTTTTTAATCTTTGTCTAATTTATACTTAGAAATATCAGTTCCGAACGAAAGGTTCAAGCTGTCAAGCAAGTCGTCAAGCTCTGTGAGTGACTTCTTACCAAAGTTACGGAACTTAAGCAAGTCTGTTTTGTTGAATTGTACAAGGTCGCCGAGAGTCTCAACATCAGCAGCCTTCAAACAGTTGAGGGCGCGTACTGAGAGATCCATATCAACGAGCTTAGTCTTAAGCAACTGACGCATACGCAATACTTCCTCGTCGAACTCCTCGTTTCCATCCATTTCTGCATTCTCGAGAGTAATCTTCTCATCAGAGAACAACATGAAGTGATAGATAAGAATCTTTGCAGCTTCCTTGAGAGCGTCCTTTGGATGAATAGAACCATCTGTAGTAACCTCCATGACGAGCTTGTCATAGTCGGTCTTCTGGCCTACACGATAGTTTTCTGTTGCGAACTTGACGTTGCGAATTGGAGTGTAGATAGAGTCAATAGCAAGATCATTAACCTCCTTGCAGAACTCACGATTCTCGTCTGCAGGAACGTAACCACGACCCTTATTGATACTCAACTCAATCTCCAATGTTGCATGAGGATCTAAATGACAAATTACCAAATCAGGATTTAACACTCCAAACCCACTGAGATATTTGCTAATATCTCCAGCCTTAAACTCTGTTGAATTTTCAATGGAGATTGATACACGCTCAGTGTCTCCTCCTTCTGGTAACTGCTTGAATCGAACTTGCTTCAGATTCAAGATAATGCCAGTTACATCTTCCTTAACACCAGGAATTGAGGCAAACTCATGCTCAACACCCTGAATTCTGATAGTGTTGATAGCATAACCCTCAAGTGATGAGAGAAGAATGCGTCGGAGGGCATTACCTACAGTAATACCGAACCCAGGCTCGAGAGGACGGAACTCAAACTTTCCGTACTTATCGTCAGCCTCCAGCATTATAACTTTTTCTGGTTTTTGAAATGCTAATACCGCCATTGATTTATTTATTATTTAGAGTACAACTCGACAATCATCTGCTCCTTGATATTCTCTGGAATGTCTGCACGCTCAGGCATGTGAAGGAACTTACCACCCTTCAAATTCTCATCCCACTCAATCCAAGGGTACTTGCTGTGGTTGAAACCTGCGAGAGCAGCCTCGATAACCTCAAGGCTCTTAGCCTTCTCACGAACAGCAACAACCTGACCTGGCTTAACTGAATAAGATGGAATGTTGAGAACCTGACCGTCAACTGTAATGTGCTTGTGGCTTACAAGCTGACGAGCTGCAGCACGAGTTGGAGCAATACCAAGACGATATACTACATTGTCAAGACGAGACTCGAGAAGCTGAAGAAGAACCTCACCTGTTACACCAGACTTAGTTGCAGCCTTTTCGAAGAGGTTGCGGAACTGACGCTCGAGAACACCATAAGTATATTTTGCTTTCTGCTTCTCAGCAAGCATGAGGCCATACTCAGAAGACTTCTTACGACGGTTGTTACCGTGCTGACCTGCAGGGTAATTTCTCTTAGAAAGAACCTTATCTGGACCGAAGATAGCCTCACCAAAACGACGTGAGATTCTTGATTTAGGTCCTGTATATCTAGCCATATTTTTTCTTAATGTTAAAGCGCCCTATCCTGCTGTCCGCAGCAGCAGCCGCAGAAAGGAAAGATGCGGCATAAAAAGACCGCAGGATAGCGCAGAATATAAAATTAAACTCTTCTTCTCTTTGGAGGGCGACAACCGTTGTGTGGAAGTGGAGTAACATCGATGATTTCAGAAACCTCGATACCTGCACCGTGGCAACCACGTACAGCAGCCTCACGACCATTACCTGGACCCTTCACATAGGCAACAACCTTTCTCAAGCCGAGATCGAATGCAACCTTTGCACAATCCTGTGCTGCCATCTGAGCTGCGTAAGGAGTGTTCTTCTTTGAACCACGGAAGCCCATCTTACCTGCTGATGACCAAGAGATGACCTGACCTTCACTGTTTGCAAGGCTA
>JAFZVY010000014.1 GCA_017617575.1 Bacteroidaceae bacterium
ATTGTTGGCAGCGGCAGCTTACAACTTCAAAAGATCCATGAAAGTTCTTTTGTGTCCATTTTTAGATTTGGTCAAAAAAGTGTTCGAGATGCTATTTTGCAATAGCATCTCGATGAAATATACTTTTTAAGGGATGACTAATTACTAATTACTCATTACTCTATGTGTGTTGATTTTTGGCTTCACGAAACTTTGCCGATGTCATACAAGAATTCGGGTGCCAAGTCTGCGCCATTTGCCCATTCGATAGTATATTTAGTGAGACCAAACTGAACAAATTTGTTACGGTCGAGTAACTCGCCAAATACTTCGCCTGTTAGATATGGTCGTAGGTCGCATACCTTGCGTACTCCATCGTTGAAGGTGAGTAGTAAGGTATAGTCCTTTACATAATCAACGTCAGTAACCTTAAGCATAATTACCTCCTTTCATTTTAATGGCTCTATTCGATTAAGCTTCTCTCCTTTTTGTGCCTTTTCCCACAGAGAAAGAATCTCTGCTTCGTGCAAATCCATCCATTCATTTACCTTTGCTATGACTTTTGACGGAGCTTTTCCATCAACCACTCTGTCAAGTACACTTATACAGCATTCGTATTCACCATAAGTGAAATGAATATGTGGTGGATTATGGTCACGCCAATACAAGCTGATGATGATTCCGAAGAATTTACATATTTCCGGCATAATTCTTTGTTTTTTAGTTATGCGACAAAGATACAAAGAATTATATATAGTGTGCAAATTATTTTGTGTAAAAATTTCTTTGTTGATAAAATTGAATGATGTTTCCTATAATTAGAATAAAGTAAGTATCTTTGCCACAAACATCAAAATGTAATACCGAGAAAAAGATGGCAAAAAATAAAAATGCTCAATTACGTTTTCACATTCTTGACAGATGCTTTAGTAGCTTAAATAGGAAGTTTGAAATTAATGATTTGTTGGAAGAAGTAAATGATAAACTGTCGGAAGCTTCTGTTGCTCCAATAAGTTTACGAACTTTGCGAAGTGACATAGAAGAAATGCGTTCGTCTTATAATGCACCTATAGAAACGTATCCAATAGAAGGCAAGAGGTGTTACTATCGCTATTCAGATAGGAGGTTCTCCATATATAAGAATGAGCTTTCTGCCTCAGATATTGATAAGCTACAGTCAACAATAGATATGCTTGACCGTTTTAGAGGTTCGGCATCGTTTGCTTGGCTTGAAGATGTTATTTCAAATTTGGAGTATCGCTTTGGTTTAAAAACGAATGCGGAACATCTTGTTTCTTTTGAGCAAAACGAGCAATTAAAAGGTCTTGAACATTTAGCGTATGTTATTGATGCTACAGTCAATCATCAGACATTAGATGTGTTATACCAGACATTCAACGGAAAGGAAATGTATATGACACTCCATCCATATTTTGTAAAGCAATATAATGGAAGGTGGTTTCTTTATGGTTTGAATGAGGAAAGAAACGATATTAGTAATATTGCCCTTGATAGAATCAAGAGTAAGGGCAAAAGTAAGGTGTCTTTTAAAAAGAATGTGCAATATGATTTTGCTACATTCTTTGATGAAGTTGTAGGAGTGACTATTCCAAAAGAAGATGTGAAGGTGGAAACAATAGGTTTGCGTTTCTCGGTGAATCGTTTCCCTTATGTGCTGTCAAAGCCAATACATAAGTCTCAGTCGGTAGTTAATGAGGAAGATTGTATTGTCGAAATAAAAGTACGTCCAACGAGGGAACTTGACCAACAGCTATTTTCCTTTATTCCAGACGTAGAAGTTCTTTATCCAGAGGGGTACAGACAGTATGTCAAAGAAAAAATTGAAGAAAATTTGAAAAAATATTTATCTATGCAAATAGATTGCACAGATGGCTCCGAACTTTGCACTCGTTAATTAAATGTTGAACAAATCAAATTCATAATTGATATGGAAAAGATGAATATAGAAAAGAAGGTACAGTTGTTGAAGGACTTGGCTGCAAATGTTGGCTATAAGTTGATTCCTGCCCCATTTGATACTCCATTTGTTGAAGATAGTCTTGAGGAACTTCCTTTTGATGAAGAATGCAAGCAGGTTTTTTGGACTGTTCCCGAATCGGTTCTTAATAGTAAGGAACATGAAGAGTTAAGAAAGAAGTTCGTTAAAGCAGACGTACTTGATTCTGTTTGTGTGACATCTATTCCTTGGGCTTCTGATAATGATGAGCGTGTTGCCATTCTTTTGATAGACCTTGATCGTAAGCGTAGAGGCAGTCTCAAGTTTGTTGATGCGAGTCAATGGGATATTTCGCAAGAAATGGATATGGCAGCAGTATGTGACTTGCTTGTACATGATATTTTCCCAGGTGAGGATTTCTTGGCGTTTTGGTTGGATGGTGATGTTGTGATGGATGAATATGTCGATAATCGATGGGATGAGCAAGTTCGTGTGGTTCCTTCTGGCGATATTTCTGTAAGAAATGGATATTCGTTGTTGCCATTTACATATATGCCAAAACCAGTTGCAAAGCAAGGCTTCAAGTATGTACGGTTGGATGGAATTTTTTACATTGAAGACTGCATTCTCAATAATCGTGCTAAATATGTTGAATCGAATGATTCACAAGTGGATAATATGGATTCAAATGAACATAAATTTGATTTTTCTTCTTTGAAATTTCTGGATTCTTTAGATTCTCGTGACTATATTTATCATGGTGATCATATTGAAATGCTTAAACCAGCAATTGTTGCCTCTGCTTGTGGAAATTTCCAGCCTCGGAAGGCTATGCCTAAGACAGAATCTGCATTTGTAGATATACTAGATCCTATATTATTTATTCCAGATAGAGAGGAATATGATTTGGATTATTTGTTGGAACAATTGAGTAAAGAGGATGTGTTGCGCCAACTTCCATTCCGTCCATATCCAAATGCGAAATTAGGATGGGAGGATCTTATTGGTGTGCTCATTGAAGTGCCAGAAACATGGGAAATAGATAGATGGTAGCTATGGAGATGATAAATGTTCTTTGGGTAAATAATGGAAAGGACGAACTGTTGTCTTTTCTAAGTGATGCAAATGAGCATGGCATTGAGATTCGTACTTGTAATAGTATGAAAGAATGCCGTGCGCATTTGACAAAGAAAAGTGCAGAACACTGGGACGCTGTCATGTTGAATTATAATGTCAAACGTGAAGATAATAAATCAGAGACAAATAATGAGTGTGTACATCCAAATAATCGACGACGACGTCTACATATTAAAGATGAGTTAGCAGATTTTGTTTATGCGATTAAGCAATTAGAAGATTTGAAGATTGCATATTATGTGGTGTGTGATGAGACTTTGGATGAAGAACAAGAGGAACAAATAAAAGACTATCTACAAATTTTTCGAGCAGAAAATGATGAAATTTATTGTTTGTCTAAATCCTCACTTACTTTGATAGAAGATATTGTTAGGTATGTTAATAATTCACCAGAATATTGCGTCAGAAAAAAATATTCGGATGTGCATGAATTCTGTAATCATCCTAAATTGATGGAAATTCTTATAAAATACGAAAGTGGGGAAGTACGGAGAGACGATAGCATTCCGAACTCTTGTAGAGATATACTTGAATGGTTGGAAAAAACAGAATTGTTTAAGGACTATGGCTTAAAATATAAGGATATTAGTACTGAGATTGGAAAGAAATTAAATGTTCCACCTCATGTAAAAAGAAGTTTTCACTTTTGTGTTGAAGTTTCTAATGAAGGTTCACATGGTTTACAGACAAATAAATGGATTCAAGATGGTGCTCCATATTTGAATGCTTCTTTGATTCTCAACCTTCTTAATGTTTTACATTGGTGTTCAACTCTTGATAAAAATACTTTTGAATTATGACAAAAGAAAGAAAAGCATTGAAAGAATTGGGCTTTGAAGGATTCAAGTCGGTTCGTGAGTTAATGGATAGTTGTTCTGTTATCCCAAACCAAATGGGTGTTTATGTTGTGCTTAGAGAAAAGGATGACCACCCTGTGATTTTGGATAAAAGACCTTCTTGTCAAAATGAAAGTGATTACCCAAGTTATGCGAAAGCAGAACTGGAGCGTAATTGGGTGGATGGCAGTCATATCGTATATATTGGCAAAGCAGGTGGTCTAGAATTGAAGACAAACCTCAATAAGCGTCTTAGAGCCTATATCCAATTTGGTAAAGGTAAGAAGATAAAGCATGGAGGTGGACGAAGCATTTGGCAGTTAGCAGATGCAAAAGACTTGGTTTTCTGTTGGCGAAAGCTTTATAAAGAAGAACCTCGTGAAGTTGAGAGAAAAATGATTGCTGATTTTTGTTTGGAACATGACGGCAAGCGTCCATTTGCCAATAGGCAGGATTAGTTTGTCTTGTACAAAATAATGCTCCCGTACTTACTAAATGTGTGTAAGTACGGGAGTATGTTTGTATGATGTGTAATGAGTTGCTTGGTTATTACTCATTACTAATTTCTCATTGCTAATTATTTGTTACTTGAGCTTTGCAAGACATTCCTTGATGCGCTTCATTGCCTCAATGATGTTCTCGTCTGAAGTGGCGTAGCTCATACGGAAGCATTCAGGTGAACCGAAGGCGTCACCACCTACAGTAGCTACGTGACCTACCTCAAGGAGGTACATGGCGAGGTCTGTAGAGTTGTTAATCTTGCGTCCGTCAGCTGACTTGCCGTAGAAGCTTGAGCACTTAGGGAAGAGGTAGAATGCACCCTGTGGCATGTTCACCTCAAGTCCTGGGATTTCCTTTGCAAGCTTTACGATGAGGTTCTTGCGACGCTCAAATGCGAGGCGCATGTCCTCTACACACTTCTGGTCGCCTGCAAATGCTGCCTCGGCTGCCTTCTGTGATACTGAGCAAGGACCTGATGTGTACTGTCCCTGAAGCTTGTTACATCCCTTAACTACCCATTCTGCTGCTGCGATGAATCCGATACGCCATCCTGTCATTGCGTATGCCTTTGACACACCATTGATGAGAACCACACGGTCCTTGATGTCGTCGAAAGAAGCCATTGAAGCGTGTGCACCTACATAGTTGATGTGCTCGTATATCTCGTCTGCAATAATCATTACGCGCTCGTGCTTGAGGAGCACGTTCTTGAGAGCCTCGAGTTCCTCCTTTGAGTAAACTGAACCTGTTGGGTTAGATGGAGAACAGAGGATGAGTGCACGAGTCTTAGGAGTGATGGCTGCCTCAAGCTGTTCTGGTGTAATCTTGAAGTCCTGCTCGATAGGAGCGTCGATGAACTTAGGAGTACCTTCTGCGAGGAGAACCATCTGTGGGTAAGACACCCAATATGGAGCAGGTATGATAACCTCGTCGCCTGCGTTTACGAGAGCCATGATGGCGTTACAAACAGACTGCTTAGCACCATTAGAGCAGAGAATCTGTGATGGCTTGTAGTCAAGGCCGTTCTCTTTCTTAAGCTTAGCCACGATGGCGTTCTTAAGTTCTGGGTAACCAGGTACTGGGCTGTAGCGGCTCCAGTTGTCTTCTACTGCCTTGATGGCAGCAGCCTTGATGTGGTCAGGTGTGTTGAAGTCAGGTTCTCCGACACTGAGGTTAATTACATCTACACCTTGAGCCTTGAGTTCTGAACTCTTCTGCGACATAGCGAGTGTGGCAGATGGGGAAAGTCTGTTAAGACGATCTGAAAGGATTTCCATACTTGTTGTTTTGTTATTTGTTTGTTCTTGTTTTATTTTTGTGAAAGTTCGTTCTTGAGAGGGAGCTGGAGGGCTCTGGAGTACCTAGATATTCTAGATAATCTAGAAGGTCTAGAATGTCTAGAGAGTCTAGAGGCTCTGGATGTCCTTCACATTACTTTGTGAAGTGAAGGATGTGTCCCATACGTTCCTTCTTTGTGTGAAGATAACGCTCATTATATATATTAGGTGTTATCTCGATAGGGACGTTCTCCACAATCTCAAGTCCGTAGCCCTCAAGTCCTACGCGCTTGGTTGGGTTGTTGGTGAGAAGACGTATCTTACCAATACCAAGTTCGCGAAGAATCTGTGCACCTACTCCATAGTCGCGGAGGTCTGGGTCGAATCCGAGGTGGATGTTGGCATCCACGGTGTCGTCTCCTCTCTCCTGAAGTACGTATGCGGCTATCTTGTTCATGAGGCCTATGCCTCGTCCTTCCTGAATGAGATAGACGATGGCTCCCTTGCCTTCCTTCTCGATAAGCTCCATTGACTTGTGCAGCTGTTCGCCACAGTCGCAACGCTGGCTGCCGAAGATGTCGCCCGTGGCACAGCTTGAGTGCATGCGCACGAGTATTGGCTCGTCCTTCTTCCATGTGCCCTTGATGAGGGCGATGTGCTCAAGTCCGTTGCTCTTCTGGCGGAAAGGAATGATGTGGAAGTGTCCGTATGCCGTAGGCATGTCTGCTTCCTGTCCTTTCTCCACGAGGCTCTCCTGCTGGAGGCGGTAGGCGATGAGGTCTTTTATCTGGATAAGTTTGATGTCAAACTCCTCTGCTTTCTTTATGAGTTCTGGGAGACGAGCCATTGTGCCGTCTGGATTGAGTATCTCTATGAGTGCGGCTGCTGGCTTGAGTCCTGCAAGGCGTGCGAGGTCAACGGCAGCCTCTGTGTGGCCTGAACGACGGAGTACTCCGTTGTCCTGTGCGTAGAGAGGGTTGATGTGACCTGGTCGTCCGAAGTCTGTAGGCTTAGCCTCTGGGTTGCAGAGCCACTTTATTGTAGCAGCTCTATCCTTTGCGCTTACGCCTGTTGTGCATCCTTCCAGCTTGTCAACTGTGACTGTGAAAGGAGTGCCGAGCATTGATGTGTTATCCTCAACCTGATGTGGCAGTTCGAGTTCCTTAGCCCTTGATATGGTGATAGGGGCGCAGAGCACGCCTCTACCTTCGCGTAGCATGAAGTTTACCTTTTCTGGGGTAATGAGTTCTGCTGCTGTGATGAAGTCTCCTTCGTTCTCACGGTCCTCGTCATCTACCACGATGACGAATTTGCCTTGACGGAAATCTTCGAGGGCTGCCTCTATGTTGCTGAATGTGTTATTTGCCATTTATTGCATATTTAAGTTTGTCACCAGTTTTCATTATTTGTCTCATGTCATTTCGTACTCTTCGCCAGAAACGGAATGAATGGTAATCGACTACAGGCATGCGGTTGAGGTCAACGATGACCTGTCGCTTCTTGGAGTTGGACAGGATGTCCACGATGTAGTCAATCTTTTCGCATATTGTCTTTATGTCTTCTGAGTCTGCCCTGCCAAGGTAGAGCATGACGTAGTAGCTCAGTTTCTTTAGTTTCTTTTCCTTTAGGTAGTTGCGACAGCACTCATCAAGCTCGTCTATGAGTCGTATTACGTAATCGTAATCCGGGTCGTTGATGATTACCTCCTTCAGAGGTATGTTGCGCTTTTGCCTTATACCAAAGAGCTTGCGGAAGAACTCGCGGTAAGCATCCATGTTGAACACTGCCGAGTCGTTGTTTGACTTTACCGTGAGGAACAAACCTATTGGGGCGAGGATGATGGTACTTAGCCATACTCCAATCTCCACAGGGATTGCACCTTCACGTCCGAGTTTCACACCTGCCGTATTGACGATGTAGTAGAAGATGAAGATGAGTACCGCAGCCACAACTGGCATTCCAAGTCCTCCCTTACGGATGATGGCTCCGAGTGGCGCACCGATGAAGAAGAACATTAGGCAGGCGAGTGACATGGACAGTTTGAGATATATTTCTGCCCAGTAGCTTCGCATGAACCAGCTGAAGTAGTACATCGCATCCTCGTTCATGCTTGTCCTGAACTCCACGGATTGTACCTTCTGCATGGCGTTGAGCAAAATCTGCTGTTGCTTGATTGAACCCAAGCGGCTGAATGCCGTGTCTATGTCTATAGGTTCGGTCTTGGCAAGAGTCTTAGCCTTCTCCTTTATTGGCTTCGTCTTAGTCTCAGCCTTGTCGGAAGGAATGTCTTCCTGAATGTCTTCAGCTCGGTTGAAGCTATAGAACATGGATGTGTTGTATATGCTGTAGTCTCTCTTTGACTCTTCGTAGATTGCTTGTCCCAAACTGTCACATTGGGCTTCCTTGCTCTTTATGCTGACAAGCATCTCCTTGATGCTTTGTGTCTTGGCGTAGTCGTTGAAGGAGTTCTCGTCAAGCATGTTGAGGTTTGTGTCGAAGTCTATGATGAAATGCTTCTCCACAAATGTCTCCCTTCGGTAAGGCACGTTAGTGCGTCCTTGTTGAAGTCCCGTGTTGTCCGTGTTCTCAAACTGTTCTCCGTTGTAGAGGTGGAGAATGAGTTGCTGCTGTGTGGAGCTTGTCTGCAAGAAGGCAGAGTCGGCAAGTATGATGTGGGCGTTGCTCGAACCTGACGTGAAATTGTAGATGATGACGTTGTAGAGCATACCCGTCTCCTTGTTCTTCTTCTCCACGTATATGTTGTTGCCACGGATGCCTGAGTAGAACACTCCTTCGGGAATCTCAAGCTCTGGCGATTTCATCTCTATGGAGTGGTAGAGGAGCATGAACTTGTTGTCGGCATCTGGCACAATCTTGTCCTGGAAATAGAATGATACTCCTGAAATGAATATTGAGAATATCATTAATGGGCGAAGTGTGCGGAAGAGTGTGATGCCCGCAGCCTTTATGGCAAGGAGTTCAAGTCGCTCTCCGATGTTACCCATTGAAATGAGTGAGGCGAGGAGAACTGCAAGAGGGAGGGCAACGGGAACTGAGAAGAGTGTGGCGTACCAGAAGAATTTGACGAGTACCATGAACTCAAGTCCCTTGCCCACAAGGTCGTCGATATAACGCCAAGAAAACTGCAACAATACGACAAAAAGACTAATGCTGAATGTACCGAAGAACAGCATCAGGAAATTTTTGAGTATAAATATATCGAGTTTCTTAATAAATCGCATTGTTCGTATCTTTACCTTATATTCAAGGTGCAAATGTACGCATTTTTGCCGAGGTATGAAGAAAGAAGAATGAAGAATTTGTCACAAATGTGATATTTGCCATGCAACTGCTATACTTCTCCTTTTTTTTTGCTAACTTTGTACCCAAATTCAATAATTTATGATAACTGCAGATCAACTAAAAGATGTGATGGAGCGTACAGAGGCTCTCCATCGTTATCTCGCCATCGACGAGAAACTTATTCAGGTGGAGGAAGAGCAACTTCGTACTCAGGCTCCGGGTTTCTGGGATGACGCAAAGGCTGCCGAGGTGCAGATGAAGAAGGTAAAGGACCTTCAGAAGTGGATAGACGGATACAAAGAGATAAAGTCGGCTGCCGACGACCTTGAGGTGGCTTACGACTTTTACAAGGACGAAATGTCAACAGAGGAAGAGGTGGATGAATACTATCGTGTTGCCATCAAGCTCATTGAAGACCTCGAACTAAAGAATATGCTTCGCGAGGAGGCTGACGGAATGGATGCCGTCCTCAAGATTAACTCTGGTGCAGGCGGTACTGAGGCTCAGGACTGGGCAAGCATGCTCATGCGTATGTACCAGCGTTGGGCAGAGGCTCACAACTATAAGGTTACTATCAGCAACTACCTTGATGGTGATGAGGCTGGTATCAAGACCGTTACCATGGAGATTGAGGGTGACCAGGCATACGGATTCCTCAAGGGCGAGAATGGTGTTCATCGTCTCGTTCGTGTCTCTCCTTATAATGCTCAGGGAAAGCGAATGACATCCTTCGCCTCTGTCTTTGTCACTCCTCTCGTGGACGACTCCATCGAGGTGGTTATTGACAAGAGCAAGATTAGCTGGGACCTCTTCCGAAGTGGTGGTGCCGGAGGTCAGAATGTCAACAAGGTGGAGACGGGTGTTCGTCTTCGTTACCAGTATGTTGACCCGGACACAGGCGAGGAGGAGGAAATCCTCATCGAAAATACAGAGTCACGTAAGCAGTTGGAGAACCGTGAGAATGCTCTCCGTCTCCTTCGTTCACAACTCTACGACCGTGCTCTCCAGAAGCGTATGGCTGAGCAGCAGAAGGTTGAGGCTGGAAAGAAGAAGATAGAGTGGGGTAGCCAGATTCGTTCATACGTGTTTGACGACCGCCGTGTGAAGGACCATCGTACCAACTACCAGACAAGTGACGTGAATGGTGTCATGGATGGTAAGCTTGATGACTTCATCAAGGCGTACCTTATGGAGTTCTCTGAAAATTCATAATTCAAAATTCAAAATTCAAAATTAACTTCGTAGAGCCCTTCGGGGTTCAAAATTGATACCATAGGGACAAAGGAAGGCACAGAATATTTTTCTGTCCGATATTCCTTCGGTAACCCTCCCTAATGCTTCCCTAATGACTCCCTAACGTTTTTCTCCGTACTGAATGACTGCTTTTCTTGGAAAAGTGGGATGTGTGGATAAAATGTCTATGGAAGAATAGAAAAGACAGAATAAAATGCATACAGAGATAGAAAGGAAGTTTCTCGTTGTGGGTGAGTATAAACATCTTGCTTATTCTCACTCGCATATAGAACAAGGTTATATGGCTACGGAGGCTGGCAAGACGGTTCGCTTCCGCATTCGTGATGATAAGGCTTACCTTACCATCAAGGGTCCTTCAAATAATGGCGGTATGTCTCGCTATGAGTTTGAAACGGAGATACCTATGGATGATGCTCGTGAACTTATGAAGCTTTGTATGCCTGGACGCATAAATAAGAACCGCTGGCTCATTAAGAATGGCAAGCACACCATCGAGGTGGATGAGTTCTTTGACGAGAACGAGGGACTTGTTATGGCTGAGATTGAGCTTGAGTCGGAGGACGAGGAGTATATCAAGCCTGACTTTCTTGGCAAGGAGGTGACGGGCGACCGTCGCTACTATAACTCTCATCTTATGAGGAATCCTTACAAGAACTGGAAGGGAAATGATGAATGAAGAATGATGAATGAAGAATGAAGAATGAAGAATGGGGAACCGTTTTCTGCCTTTTTGGGCAGAATCCTCACATTCATTGAAGAATAAATTATCTGAACAAAGATGATAAAGAAGAATATATTTACGGCTATTGTAACGACGGCAGTTGTGATACTGAGCGTCATTCCAATTCCGGAGGTGCCTCCGCTTGAGGGCGTTCCGTTCATAGATAAGTGGGTGCATTTCGTAATGTACGGAGGTGTCAGCCTTGCCATGTGGATGGATTTGTATTTCGTCCGTAAGGAACGAATCCTTTCGCCCGAGTTTAATGTCTCCGTTTTACTCTTCCCGATTATCCTCGGAGGCGTGATGGAGGTTGTGCAGGAGTACCTCACTACTTGTCGCAACGGAGACATGCTTGACTTCTATGCAGACGCCTTCGGGTGCTTTCTCGGAAATTTAATTGCCCTTGTTGCCTATTTATGCCTTACGAAGGTGAAAAGGGCTTAACTTCGTATAATGAATGGGAACGAAAATTTAGAAAATTAAAGAAAATTTGTTTTCTTTAGTTCCTTAAATTTTCGTCATTCATGTTTTTAGAAAGAAAATAACAGAATATTAGATGATAAAAATTTTCTTTAATTTTCTAAATTTTCGTTTCTAAAAAAACTTCGAATCGCCAACGCCATTCAACTTCGGACAAGTGACGCATAAGCGGAACCTGTGAAACGGAAAAACTAACCGATATTAAACAACACATTAATTAACACGATAGACGGATATGTATAACAGAGAAAACTTTGGAAGCAAGCTCGGAGCAATCCTTGCAGCTGCCGGCTCAGCCGTAGGCTTGGGCAATGTGTGGCGCTTCCCAATCATCACGGGTCAGAATGGAGGAGCCGCGTTCATAATCATTTATGTGCTTTGCATCTTCCTGCTTGGCTTGCCAATCATGATAAGCGAATTCCTTATTGGTCGTCACACTCACGCCAATACCGCGGGTGCCTACCGCATCCTGTCAAATGGTAGCGCATGGAAGTGGGTAGGACGACTGGGCGTCTTCACGGGATGGTTCATCCTCTGCTATTATGCTGTCGTGGGTGGCTGGACAATCCACTACACGTATCTTTCTGCCGTTAATGCCTTTGCAGGTGTTGATGCTCAGGAGTATGGCAATATATTCACGTCTTTCGTGTCAAATCCATGGCTTCCAGCCTTGTGGTTGCTTGTCTTTATAGGGGTGACTCATGTTGTTGTGGTTCGTGGAGTGAGGTCGGGCATCGAGAAGTTCTCCAAGGTAATGATGCCTACACTCTTCATCATCGTTATTCTCCTTGTGGTGTGCTCGGTAATGCTTCCGGGTGCTGAGCAGGGTATAAAGTTCCTCCTCGTACCTGATTTCTCAAAGGTGACAAGCGAGGTGGTTCTTCAGGCGATGGGACAGGCGTTCTTCTCCCTCTCTCTCGGTATGGGATGCCTTTGTACCTACGCCAGTTACTTTGACAAATCGACTCCATTGGCTAAGACGGCACTCAACGTGTCATTCATAGACACCGTGATTGCCATAATGGCTGGATTCATCATATTCCCTTCCATCTTCAACATAGGAATGGATCCAAACGAGGTGGGCATGGGCGCAAGCCTCACGTTCATATCCTTGCCTAATGTGTTCCAGAAGGCATTTTGTGACGGCTCGCTCCTTGCGTGTGTCTTCTCGGTAATGTTCTATTTCCTGTTGTTCGTGGCAGCTCTTACGAGTACCATCTCACTTCATGAGGTGGCAACGGCTTACGTGTCGGAGGAATTCAACGTGTCACGTCGTGTGGGTGCGACAGTCATCACGTGTACGGTAGCCGTCCTTGGTACTCTCTGTGCCTTGTCGTTCGGACCACTGTCAGGCATCACGCTATTTGATATGAACATCTTTGAACTGTTCGACGAGTTCTCTGGTTCTATCCTCCTGCCGTTGAGTGGTATGCTTATCGCTATATTTGCAGGTTGGACGCTTGACCGCCAGCTTTATAGGGACGAGATTTCCAATCATGGCGAGATAAAGGCACCATACTTCAAGGTTCTCATTATATGCCTTAGATACGTGGCACCTGTTGCCGTGTGTGTCGTGTTCCTCGACAAGCTTGGTGTGTTTGATTTTCTAAAGTGATAGACCCACCCTAACCCTCCCTATAGGGAGGGGATTGAGTCACTCTGTGCGCTAAAATGACGAGTAGGGTAATCATGTTCCCTCCCTGTAGGGAGGGTTAGGGTGGGTCCCTTTTTAATATATATGAATGACTTCCTAAAACATTATCCTAAGAGCGACCGTAGGGCGGTTTTCGCCTTGACTGTTGTGGCGGCTTTACTGTTTATGGTAATGCTGATAGTGGATATTGTGCAAACGGGAAGGTTGGCAGAGGCGCAGAAGGCAAACAAGGCGGAAGTGCGTGGCAAGGATGCTGAACGTGATGCGAAAAAGGAGATTGCCCATATTCCTCTTCATGAGTTTGACCCTAATACGGTTGACTCGGCTACGCTCGTAGGCTTTGGCATAGCTCCTTGGAAAGCAAGGGTGCTTGTTAATTACCGTAATAAGGGAAAACGCTTTTCCACTCCTGAGGCGATGCTTGACACGTATGGTTGGGAGCAGGAAGATTATGAACTTCTTCATCCTTATATAAGGATAGACGAGGAGTTCCGAAAGCAGAGGCGTGACTATTCTCGTGAACGAAATTATGAGCGTGACTCACGCTATGCGGATGACAGGCACGACTATGGTCGTGGTGCGACGGATACCGCAAGAACCAAATATGTGAGTGCGAAGTTTAAGACTCTCACCAAGGTTGACATAAATACAGCTGATTCTGCTACACTTTGTAGTGTGCCGGGCGTGGGGCAATATATCTCCATGGCTTTGATACGTTATCGTAAGCGTCTTGGTGGTTTTGCTTCCGTGGAGCAGACGTTAGACATAAAACAAGTTTCGCCAGAGCTACTTGAGTGGTTTAAGGTGGAACGAACGGAAAAGGTAAAGAAGATAAATATAAATAAAGATAGTTTTCAGAAACTTAATTCCCATCCGTACATAAGTTACGAGCAGACACGCGACTTGCTTATGTACAGGAGGTTGTACGGGAAGATAGAGGATGAGGCGCAACTCCTGAAGGTAAACATCTTCTCGGAGGAGGATGTGGAGAGGTTGAGGCCTTACCTTGAATATTGACATACAAAATGATTAAAGCAATATTTTTTGATATTGACGGTACGTTGGTATCGTTCAAGACGCACGCCATACCGCAGAGTACGATAGATGCCGTGAGTGAGGTTCGCAAGAAAGGTATAAAGGTGTTTATTGCCACAGGTCGTCCTGTCCCTTTCATAAATAACCTTGGCGGCTTAGAGTATGACGGCATCATGGCTGTTAATGGTGCAAGCTTTACGACGGCAGACGGAAAGGTCATTTTTGAGAAGTTTGTGAACAAGGATGATGCTGAGCGAGTGCTTCAGTATGCCAACGAGCATGACATGGCTGTCGCGTTTGCAACAAGCGAGACGGCTTATGTGATAAATCCAAATGAAAAGTTTGATGCAGTGTTTGAGCTTCTCAATATTCGTCGCCCTGCACAGCTGGGTTCGGAAGGCTTGGAAGGCAAGAATGTGATGCAGGTTATCGCATTCTTTGGTGAGGCTGAAGAAGAATGTATCTTGAATAACGTACTCACGAATTGTGATGCCCATAGGTGGCACCCTGAATTTGCCGATTGCATAAGTAAGGGTACGAACAAGGCAACAGGCATAGATGAGGTGATAAAGCATTACGGAATCAATATTTCTGAGGTCATGGCTTTCGGAGACGGTGGAAATGATGTCGAAATGTTGCGTCATGCAGGAGTGGGTGTTGCGATGGGAAATGCGTCGGAAGAAGTGAAAAAGTGCGCAAAAGTTGTCACGGATAGCGTGGATGACGATGGAATAGCAAGAATTTTACATCAAATCGATAAATTTTAGTCTAAAAAATTTGGTAGTAATTAAAAAAGCCGTACCTTTGCACTCGCTAAACGAAACGAGGCTGTTTGACGGCTCAAATTTCTTAGTGATGGCGGGGTAGCTCAGCTGGTTAGAGCGTCGGATTCATAATCCGGAGGTCGAGGGTTCGGGTCCCCCTCCCGCTACAAAGAAGCACTTACAGGTTTGTAAGTGCTTTTTTGTTTTTATGCCTATATGTTGTCTTAGTGTTTCTTTGGGTAGATTTGTGGATTTATAGATGTTTTATTTGCCTTTAAAGTTGTTTTTGCGGTTAAAATATCAAAAAATACATATCCATTTCCCAAATATTTGTTTCCATATATTTCTATCTCGTATATTATAACTATATTTGCACCTAATTATAAGGTATAAACTAACGGTGTAAAACTAACAATAACTAAACAATATGGCAGATACAAAGAAAATAAAGACTGCGCTTGTCTCAGTTTTCCACAAGGACGGTCTTGATGAGTTGCTCGCTGAGCTTAACAAGAATGGCGTTAAGTTCCTTTCTACAGGCGGTACACAGTCTTTCATCGAGAGTCTTGGTTACAAGTGTGATAAGGTAGAAGACCTCACTACTTACCCATCTATTCTTGGCGGTCGTGTTAAGACCCTTCACCCAAAGGTGTTCGGTGGAATCCTCGGTCGTCGTGCTCTTGAGAGTGACCAGAAGGAGATGGCTAAGTACGAGATTCCTGAGATTGACCTCGTAATCGTTGACCTCTATCCATTTGAGGAGACTGTTGCCAACACTAATGACGAGCCAACAATCATCGAGAAGATTGACATAGGCGGTATCTCTCTTATCCGTGCTGCTGCTAAGAACTTTGAGGATGTCGTTATCGTACCAAGCAAGGCTGAGTACAAGCCACTCCTTGATATCGTTAAGGCACAGGGTGCAGAGACTACTAAGGCTCAGCGTAAGCAGTTCGCAGAGCGTGCTTTCGCAACTTCTTCTCACTACGATACTGCCATCCACGAATATTTCACTAAGTAATAGTTAATTCAACTTTTTCCGACAATGGGCTTTTTTACACTTACCCAAGATATAGCAATGGACCTCGGAACTGCAAATACCATTATCATCAGTAATGGTAAGATTGTAGTGGATGAGCCATCTGTTGTAGCCCTTGACAATACATCTAAGAAGATGATTGCCGTGGGTAATAAGGCAAAGATGATGTACGAGAAGTCACACGAGAACATCCGTACATGCCGTCCTCTCCGTGACGGTGTGATTGCAGACTTCGATGCCTGCGAGAAGATGATGCGTGGACTTATCGGTATGATAAATAACGGTCACCACCTTTTCAAGCCACAGTTGCGTATGGTTATCGGTGTTCCTTCTGGTAGTACGGAAGTTGAGCTTCGTGCCGTTCGTGACTCTGCTGAGAACTCTGGTGGACGTGAGGTTTACCTTCTCTATGAGCCAATGGCTGCTGCCATCGGTTGTGGTCTTGACGTTGAGGCTCCAGAAGGTTGCATGGTCGTTGACATAGGTGGTGGTTCTACTGAGATTGCCGTTATCTCTCTCGGTGGCATCGTCAGCAACAACTCAATCCGTGTGGCTGGTGATGAACTCACAGCTGACATTCAGGAGTACATGAGCCGTCAGCACAACGTGAAGGTTTCTGAGCGTATGGCTGAGCGTATCAAGATTAACGTAGGTTCTGCCATCACAGACCTCGGTAATGATGCACCAGAGGACTTCCTCGTTCACGGTCCTAACCGTATTACAGCTCTCCCTATGGAGATTTCTGTATGTTATCAGGAGGTTGCTCATTGTATCGACAAGACAATTGCCAAGATTGAGACAGCCGTACTCTCTGCTCTTGAGCAGACACCTCCAGAGCTTTATGCTGATATCGTGAAGAACGGTATCTGGCTCACAGGTGGTGGTGCACTTCTCCGTGGTCTTGACAAGCGTCTCACAGAAAAGATTAAGATTAAGTTCCATGTTGCTGATGACCCATTGCACTCAGTTGCAAAGGGTACAGGTATTGCCCTCAAGAACATCCACAACTTCCAGTTCTTGATGCGCAGAACATAGGATTTGCATAGATGAGAAATCTACTCGACTTTTTGCTAAATTATAAGCACTGGTTTCTGTTTGTGGCTCTCGAGTGCGTGTGCCTTATGATGCTTGTCAGTTACAACGGATATCAAAAGAGTGTTTACTTTACTACTGCTAATGGGGTTGTAGGTTATACCTATTCCCTCATTAGCAGTGTGACGTCATATCTGAATCTTCAAACTGAGAATGCTGACCTTGAGGCAAAGAACCAGGTTCTTCGACGTAGGGTGCTTGAACTGGAGAAACAGTTGGCTACGGTCAATAAGGATAGCGTGCATATCAGCGGACTTGCCCCTAAGTACGACATCGTGAGTGCTGAGGTAGTGGGTGCAACGACTCACAGGAGCGATAACCTGATGACCATCAACAAAGGTGAGGCTGACGGCATACGTCCAGAGATGGGTGTCGTATGTTCCAATGGTGTCGTAGGTGTTGTATATCTTACTTCTGCCCACTATTCCATTGTCATTCCTATCATCAACCGTAACTCACGCATCTCATGTAAGCTCCGTGGTACACAGTATTTCGGTACTCTCACGTGGAACAGGGGCAGGGCAGACATAGCTGACATTGTCGGTATTCCTCGTCATGCCCAGGCAAAGAAGGGTGATGTGATTCTCACAAACGGATTCTCCGATATCTTCCCTCCGGGCATACCTGTCGGTTATGTCATCGGTGTGAAGGATTCACCTGATGGTATGGCTTCAGACCTCCGAGTTGCTCTCTTCACCAAGTTTGATTGTATTCGTGAGGTCAGCGTTATTACTAACTATTCAAAGCCAGAGAGACGTAACCTTGAGAATAAGGCTGACTCTCTTTTCAATAATAACTAACGGCTTGTTCTGTGACGTGTATGCAGTTACGTCATTTTGTCCAGAACATTATTAACGACAATAATAAAGGATGACCTATAGTATTGTACATAACCTCGTCAGATTACTGATACTACTTGTGGTTCAGGTTCTGCTGTGCAACAACATCCATATATTCGGATATGCCACTCCTCTCTTGATAACATACGTCTTGATATCAATGGAGAAGGGTACAGGTCGTATATCCTTGCTCCTGTGGGGATTCTTCACAGGTCTCCTGTATGATATGTTCAGCAATACGGCTGGTATGGCATCGGCAGGAATGACTCTCCTTGCCATGATTCTGCCTGAAGTGTTGGCTTCATTCAGCCCTCATGATGAGGATGAACACGTCACTCCGTCTGCCAGAAACATGGGATTCTGGAGTTTTGCCGCATATACCTTTATGTGTATGTTTGTTGTTCACACAGTATTCTATTTGCTTGATGCCTTTATGTTGTCTAATTTCCGACTTACTCTTTTATCTACGTTTGCAGGTACTGCCTTGGCAACCGTACTTGCTGTGTTCGTGGATATGATATTTAATTCTTCAAAGGATTGATAAATGGCGAGAAGTGCATTTGAAAGCAGAAAATATGTGATTGGTGGCATTGCTTTGGTCATTGTCATCACATATATTGTACGTCTTGCCTTCCTCCAGCTTGGTAGTGAGGAATACAAGGCTAATGCTGACAGTAATGCTTTTTTCGATAATATAATATTTCCTTCGCGTGGTGTTCTCTATGACCGTAATGGCGAACTCCTCGTATATAACCAGCTTGCCTACGACATCATGGTCGTGATGCGTGAGGTGGATGGACTTGATACCCTGGATTTCTGCCAGACGTTGGGTATCACAAAGAAGGATTTCGATGACCGAATGGCGGTGATTAAGGACAGAAACCGTAATCCTGGCTATTCGTCTTACACACAACAACTATTTATTGGACAGATGTCTGCCAAGGACTTCTCCGTGTTTCAGGAGAAGATGTATCGTTTCCGCGGTTTCTCCGTGAGGGAACGTACCATACGTCGCTATGCCACAAAGCATGGTGCGCATGTTCTTGGTGACGTAGCTGAGGTCGCACCTTCAGATGTGGAACGTGACCCATATTATTCACCGGGTGACTATATAGGTAAGCAGGGAGTGGAACGTTCCTACGAGCCGTATCTGCGTGGTGAGAAGGGTGTGCAGGTGTTGCTTCGTGATGCACGTGGACGTATTCAGGGACATTATCGCAATGGAGCATTAGACCGTAAGCCTGTTCCGGGTAAGAATCTTACACTTAGCCTCGATATTAAGGTGCAGGAACTGGGTGAGCGTCTTATGGAAGGCAAGATGGGTGCTATCGTAGCCATCGAACCTAAAACGGGTGAAGTGCTGTGTATGGTATCTGCACCAAGTTACGACCCTCGTCTTCTTGAGGGAAAGGAACGCGGAAAGAGAATGATAGAGATGAGTCGCGACCCTATGAAGCCAATGCTCAACCGTGCCATTCTCGGTACTTATCCTCCGGGTTCTACATTCAAGACATCTCAGGCACTTACCTTCCTTCAGGAGGGAATCATCAATACTCAGACGATGTATCCTTGCAGCCATGGTTTCCACTTCGGTTCGCTCAAGGTGGGATGCCACGCACATGCAGCACCTCTGCCTATAGAACCTGCCATAGCCACCAGTTGTAACTCTTACTTCTGTTGGGGACTTTACCACATGTTCGGCAACCGTAAGAAGTACAAGAACGTGCAACAGGCGATGACTACATGGAAGGATTATATGGTTAGCATGGGCTTCGGCTATAAGCTTGGCATAGATATGCCATCTGAGGCACGAGGAATGATACCTAACGCCGACTATTATGATAATGCCCATAAGTTTGCATGGTCAGCCTTGTCTGTTATCTCCATCTCCATTGGTCAGGGTGAGGTGACGCTCACTCCTTTGCAGATTGCTAATCTTGGAGCAACCATAGCGAATAGAGGATATTACATCACTCCTCATGTCGTTAAGGCAATAGAGGGTGGCAAGATAGCTGACTCGCTAAAGGTAAAGCATAAGACACTTGTTGACCCTAAGAACTACGAGATAGTGGTTAACGGTATGCGTAGGTCTGTACTCGGAGGTACGTGTCATGCGGCTAACAACCCTTGGTATGAGGTGTGCGGAAAGACGGGTACTGCCCAGAACCGTGGTCATGACCACTCCGTGTTCATGGGATTTGCGCCTAAGGATGACCCAAAGATTGCCATTGCCGTTTACGTGGAGAATGGTGGTTGGGGTGCAACGTATGGTGTGCCTATAGGTGCGCTTCTTATGGAGCAATATATTAACGGCAAGTTGTCGGAAGAGAGTGAACGAAAGGCTGAGGAGATTCAGCATAAGAGAATAGAATATGGCACAAGGGAACGATAATGCTACGATATTAAGGTCCATCGACTGGATGACGGTGTGTCTCTATGTGATTCTTATCACGTGGGGATGGTTCTCTGTGTGTGGTGCCAGCTATGACTTCTCTCATCCTGACGTGTTTGGATTCGGCAGCAACTCTGGTAAGCAGATGGTGTGGGCATTCACTTCGTTTGCCCTTGCTTCCATGCTTCTTACCATAGAGAAGAAGTTCTACGACATGGGTGCATACGTAATATATGGAGCGATGATACTCCTCCTACTTGTCACCCTTGTCATAGCCCCTGACACTAAGGGATCGCGTTCGTGGATTCCAATTGGTCCTGTCAAGTTGCAGCCAGCCGAGTTTGCCAAGTTTGCCGTGGCTCTTTGCCTTGGCAAATACATGGATAAGTTCAACTTCAACATACACGATACCAAGGAGTTCATGAAGCTCGTGGCAATAATATGCGTGCCAATCCTTATCATTATTCTTCAGAAGGAGACGGGTACGGCACTTGTCTATTTCACTTTCTTCATGGTGCTGTATAGGGAAGGCATGACAGGTTCGCTGTTGTTCACGGCATTTGCCGTGGTTGTGTATTTCGTCGTGGGAATACGTTTTTGCGAAGACACCGTGTCGGTAAATCTTCCTGTCATTGTGGGTGAGTTTGTCGTGCAACTGCTATGTATGGTGTTCACTACGGTGATGACCTGGATATATACGGGCAACAAGAGTGCGTTGAAGATAATGGTGTTCGGAGGTTGGGGAACGGTTCTTCTCGTCATCCTCTTCTCCGTATATGTCATACCGTTCAATGTGTGCCTTGTCATGCTGGCGGTTAACCTCTTGTTTGTAGCATATCTCATAGGGCTTGCTGTGTATGAGCGCATGTTCAGGTACGTGTTGATAGCAGGCTTTGCCTTGATGTCCACAAGCTTCTTCTATATCTGCCATACGATGTTTGACCATCTTGCCGACCATCAGCGCATCCGTATCGAGGTGCTTCTTGGCATGAAGGAAGACCTTCGAGGTGCAGGATATAATGTGAATCAAGCCAAGATAGCTATTGGTTCTGGCGGTTTGACGGGAAAGGGCTTCCTTAATGGTACGCAGACAAAGTTGAAGTATGTGCCAGAGCAGGATACGGACTTTATCTTCTGTACCGTAGGTGAGGAGGAAGGTTTTGTTGGCTCGGCTGGAGTGCTTGTTGTGTATCTTCTCTTTATATGGCGACTTATTGCCGTGGCTGAACGACAGATGGACACGTTTGGCAGGGTGTATGGCTATTCCGTGTTGTGCATCTTCCTGTTCCACTTGTTCATTAACGTGGGAATGGTTCTTGGACTTACCCCGGTAATCGGTATTCCGCTTCCATTTTTCTCCTATGGTGGTTCGTCGTTGTGGGGATTCACGCTGTTGCTGTTCATCTTCCTCCGAATGGATGCTGAGCGAAATATGAAGCGACAGTCGCTATAAGCTAAAACTTGATAATTAGAGTTTATTAATTAAGAGTAAGGATTTGGACGGATTGAGTGATAATATTCTTCGCTCTAAAAAGTACAAAAGTTTTGTAAAATCTACGATTTGTGTTATCTTTGCAAATGTTTATTCTTTAATCGAAATATAAATGTCAGAATATAAATGTGGAAACTGCTGTGGCGGTATGTGCTCAAAGGGATGTAGCCGCCATGCAGACAAAATGAATACATACGACTGGTTGGCTGACCTTCCTGATAACACAGAGAACTGTGACATCGTGGAGGTACAGTTCAAGCCACCTCGCAAGGGATACTTCATAAACAATAATAAGCTGCCTCTCGAAAAGGGCGATATTGTTGCCGTTGAGGCTAACCCTGGTCATGATATCGGTACTGTGACTATGACTGGCCGTCTTGTTGCCTTGCAGGTCAAGAAGGCTAATCTCAAGCCAGACACAGAGTTCAAACGCATCTATCGACTTGCCAAGCCTGTTGATATGGATAAGTTCAAGGAGGCAAAGGCACGTGAGCACGAAACGATGATTGAGTCTCGTCAGATTGCCCTCAGCCTCGGACTGAAGATGAAGATTGGCGATGTGGAATATCAGGGTGATGGCAATAAGGCTATCTTTTATTACATCGCTGATGAGCGTGTCGATTTCCGCCAGCTCATCAAGGTGCTTGCCGACCGTTTCCGCGTGCGCATTGAGATGAAACAGATTGGTGCACGTCAGGAGGCAGGACGTATTGGAGGTATAGGTCCTTGTGGTCGCGAGCTTTGTTGTGCAACATGGATGACTAACTTCGTGAGCGTAAGTACGAGTGCTGCACGTTTTCAGGATATATCACTCAATCCGCAGAAGCTTGCAGGACAGTGCGCAAAGCTCAAGTGCTGTCTCAACTACGAGGTTGACCAGTATGTGGAGTCGCTCAAGCGTATGCCATCAAAGGAGATGACACTCCATACTCAGGACAACGAGTATTACTACTTCAAGTCAGATATCCTTCGTCATCTTATCACATACTCTACGGACAAGCACATCGTGGCAAATGAGCAGACTATCACTGCCAAGCGTGCATTCGAGGTTATCCAGATGAACAAGGAAGGACGCAAGCCTGAGAGCCTTGCCGAGGGTGGTGAAGCACCAGAGGCTCCTAAGTCGCTCGACATCCTTGAGGATAACATCAACCGCTTCGACCGTAAGAAGAAAAAGAAGAAGAAAGGACAGGGCGGCAATGGACAGAACCAGCAGAATGGAGGCAACGGTCAGAACAACAATAATGGCAATGCTCCTAAGAACGCAGGCAAGAATCCTCAGCAAGAGAACAAGGGCAATGGCGAAGGTCGTGACAACAATAGCAACAATAATAACGACAGGCGTCAGCGCAACAATAACCATCGTGACAATCGCAACCGTGGTCGCGACAACCGCCCTCAAGGAGACAATCAAGGCAATCGCCAGAACCAAGGTGGCAATCCTCAGGGCAATAATCAGTAACAGCCAACACCAAGTGATGAGAACATCGTTTAACACAACTCTCCGGCTTGTTCTTCCCGTTCTCCTTGTGGCAATGATGTGGTCGTGCAACAAGATGCCGTATTATGCTCAGTATGCCAACATCGAGAACCAGCATTGGGACAGTCGTGACACTCTCTTGTTTGAGTTGCACGATGCCGACACCACGGCACTCCAGCATCTCAGTCTTGGCGTTCGTGCCATTGATGCTTACAAGTATCGCAAGCTCAATCTTGGCATCGACGTCTATGACAACGGCAAGAAGTGTTCAAGCAATGTGATTGCCTATGAGTTGTTCTCAGAGCGTGGTATCAGAAAGGGTGATGGCGTTGTTTATTCCGAGAATGAGAAGTATGTGCGTTCGTTGAACATAGTGAAGGGTCACACGTATCGCTTCAAGGTCTATCACCTTATGCGACTCGACCCAATAGATGGCATAAGTAACGTGTATATACAGATATCCGATAAGCCAGCAGACGAGTAGTCTTTAAGGCATCATAAATACATTGATACGTATGAATGAAGTGATTGATACGGATGAATCACTCCTTTCATACGTATCAATGTTTTTGTATGTGTAAAGTTTGAAGTCGTTCACCACAAGATTGATTGTAAGTACGTCAAGATTACTTCTACCTCAAAAAAAAGAAAGGAGAATGCAAAACGAATTGCATTCTCCTTTTGTTTCTTCAGTGTGTACCGAAGTGATGGAATTAATCTTCCTTTCTAGCAAGCTTCTCCTTGATGCGAGCCTTCTTACCTGTAAGGTTACGGAGGTAGTAAAGCTTAGCACGACGAACCTTACCAATCTTGTTCACCTCGATGCTATCGATGTTTGGTGACTCGAGTGGGAAAATACGCTCTACACCTACTGTTCCAGACATCTTGCGAACTGTGAAACGCTTCTTTGTACCCTCACCAGAGATCTTGATAACAACACCACGGTAGAGCTGGATACGCTCCTTAGAACCCTCGATAATCTTGTAAGCAACAGTAATTGTGTCACCTGCCTTGAATGCTGGGTGCTGCTTGCCTGTAGCAAATGCTTCCTCAGCAATCTTCATCAAATCTACTTTAGCCATAAATTTTATTGAATAAATTTTTATGTAAATAATAACGAAGCATTCTCTGGCTACTCTATTTCCAGACAGCGGCTTCGCAAAAACGTTGCAAAGGTACGAGTTTTTTCTTTCTCACAACACATTCTTTTAAAGGTTTTTACATTCGGATACTAAAAAATGATACACATACTAACAAAATTGAAACATTTATTGACACTAAGGTTATCAAAAATGATGTATCTTTGCAAGTGATGTCGTTCGCATAAATAAGTGCGCAATGCGCCAATTAGAAAAACAGACGGGCATAACTAAAGATATTAAACTAAAAAACAATATAAAGAATGGAAAAAACTTGGCGCTGGTTTGGCAAGAAAGACAGCATCACACTTGAGATGCTGAAGCAGATTGGTGTAGAGGGCATAGTCACAGCCCTTCATGATGTTCCCCTCGGTGAGGTGTGGACACGTGAGAAGATTCGTGACCTTAGAGAGTATATTGAGAGTTATGGTATGCGCTGGAGCGTGGTGGAGTCACTTCCTGTGACTGAAGCCATCAAATATGGAGGTGAAGACCGTGACCATCAGATTGAGGTGTATAAGGAGTCATTGAGGAACCTTGGTGAGGAAGGCATCCATTGTGTGTGCTACAATTTCATGCCTGTGCTCGACTGGGCACGTACTGACCTCCTTCACGAGAATCCTAACGGTTCGTCAAACCTTTACTTCAACTGGGCAGAGTTTGCATACTTCGACATTCATATCCTAAAGCGCAAGGGTGCAGAGGAGGAATGGGCTGAGTTCCAGAAGGCTCACAAGGAATGGGAACGTGACATCCTTGCTGAGGTGGCAGAGATAAAGGCAAAGGCTACTCCTCAGTATGACCACGACCTCGTGGACACTATCGTCATCAAGACTCAGGGATTCGTGAGCGGTAACTTCAAGGAGGGCGACGAAAAGCCTGTCGAGATGTTCCGTGAGCTTCTCGCACTCTACGACGGAGTGACAAAGGAGACACTCCAAAACAACATGAAGACATGGCTCGAGGCTATCATGCCTATCTGTGACGAGTACGACATCGACATGTGCGTACACCCTGACGATCCTCCTTTCCCAATACTTGGTCTCCCACGTATCGTGAACTGTGATGAGGACATCCAGAAGTTCCTTGATGCCGTACCTAACATTCATAACGGTCTCACTTTCTGTGCAGGTTCGCTCTCTGCAGGTGGACACAACAACATTACGGAACTTGCAAAGAAGTATCACTCACGCACTCACTTCGTACATCTCCGTTCATGCCACATCTTCCCTAATGGCGACTTCACGGAGGCAAGCCATCTCGGCGGACGTGCCGACCTCATCGAGCTCACACGTATCTTTGAGCAGGAGGAGATGAACCGTCAGGCAACACGTAACCCGGAGACACAGCTTCTCCCTATGCGTGTTGACCACGGAATGACCATGCTTGGTGACGAGAAACGTGGCTATAATGCCGGCTACTCATTCCTCGGACGTATGTTCGCCCTCGGACAGGTTCAGGGCATCATCGCCACAGTTGACAGAGAGCTTGGCAAGCCATATCATCAACCAGGCTTCTTCGATTGATTGCGTTTAGCAATCAATCGAGTTAAAAGTTATAAGTTAAAAACTAACAGTTGAGTTTTCAAGAGAGAAGTTCTCAAGTTTTCAGACAAGGCTCACCATACTTTTTCAACTTATAACTTTACAACTATACTTTTAATTTTTAACTTTTATTTTTTAATTCTGAAAATATGATTTCTTTGAAGAATAAGATAGCCGTAGTGACTGGTGGAACAGGTGTACTCGGCAGCAATGTAAGTGAAGGCTTGCTTCAGGCAAGCGCAACAGTAATAGTAGTAGGTTCACGTCAGGAGACTGTGGATAAGGCTCTTGCAAAGCTCACTCCTGTGGCTAAGGCAAACGATACAACCGTGACAGGATTCGTGTGCAACGTACTCAATCATTCTGAGATTGAAGCACTCACAGCCAAGGTTAAGGAGCAGTTCGGACGAGTTGATATTCTCGTGAATGCTGCCGGCGGTAACGTGGCAGGAGCAAACATCATGGACGACATGCACGTTTACGAGTCAGATATTGATGCCCTCCACAAGGTTATTGACCTCAACCTCTGGGGTACAATCTACCCTTGCCTCACTTTCGGTAAGATTATGGCAGAGCAGAAGAGCGGCATCATCATCAACGTAAGCTCAATGGCTGCATACGATGCCCTCAGCCGTGTGATGGGTTACTCTATCGCAAAGGAGGGAGTAAATGCCCTCACAAAGTGGCTTGCACAGGACTTTGCACGCAAGTATGGCGACAAGATTCGTGTAAATGCCATCGCTCCAGGTTTCTTCATCGGCGAGCAGAACCGCAAGGCTCTCCTCAACGACGACGGCTCACTTACAGAGCGTAGCCACAAGGTGCTCAACAAGACTCCAATGGGACGCTTCGGCGACATCAGCGAGCTTAACGGTATCGTCCGTTTCCTTGCAAGCGACGAGGCAAGCTTTGTGACCGGCAGCATCATCCCTGTTGATGGCGGCTTCAGCAGTTTCTCTGGCGTGTAAGCTTGCATTATTCATTCTTCATAATGCAAGAGTTAAAAGTTAAAAATTTGGGATTACTCGTATTTCACATTATTTAATAAGGAGCTTCAAACTCCTCAACTCAACTTTTAACTTTTCATTTTTAACTTTTAACTCATTTATAATGTTGCACACTCGAGGACTTTTGCGCAAAAATGGAAAATTTGTGTAAATAATTTAGTCAATAATAGATTTGTTTGCTCAAAATTATTTACCTTTGTGCAAAATTTTAATACAGAAGAAATATGGCTAAACTTGTAATTAACTCATACGATGAGTTCGCTTCATACGAAGGTAAGGAACTCGGTACATCAGAGTGGGTATCTATTCCACAGGAAAGAATCAACCTTTTTGCTGATGCTACACTCGACCACCAGTGGATTCACGTAGATGTGGAGCGTGCTAAGGTAGAGAGTCCATATAAGTCAACTATCGCTCACGGCTACCTCACTCTCTCTCTTCTCCCACACCTATGGTCAGAAATCATTGAAGTGAACAATGTCAAGATGCTTGTCAACTACGGTATGGACAAGATGAGATTCGGTCAGCCAGTACTCGAAGGACAGAGCATCCGTATGACTACAATGCTCCAGTCAATCGTAAATCTCCGTGGAACTTGCAAGGCTGAAATCAAGTTCAAGATTGAGATTCAGGACCAGAAGAAGCCTGCACTCGAGGGCGTGGCTACTTTCTTGTATTATTTCAATAACTAAAAAAAGACCCACCCTAACCCTCCCTACAGGGAGGGAACTGGATTACTCACTCATGGAGTGACAGGGCATGGAATAAATATAATGGAAGCTGTAGAGATTTTCTCTATGGCTTCCTTTTTTAGAAACCAAGCCTTCCGATTAGAGCGGACATGGCTTGGAAGGCGAATTCTGACGGGTGTATTCTTTCCACAATTACACATTACTTCCTTGATACAAGGCGTTTTTCAAGCAAACGGAATATTTTTCTTTCAAAAAGTTTGGTCAAACAAAAAAAATGCCTTACCTTTGCACTC
>JAFZVY010000015.1 GCA_017617575.1 Bacteroidaceae bacterium
AACAAGATACGGTCACAACCCTCTGCAAGTGCCTCCTCAAGTTCCTTCCAGTTGCGCACCTCACACTCTATCTTGAGGTCCTTATGGTTGTCCTTGCAATACTGCTTTGCACGAGAGATGGCATTATGAACGCCTCCACAGAAGTCAATGTGATTGTCCTTTAGGAGAATCATGTCGAAGAGACCGATACGATGATTCATTCCGCCGCCAATCTTCACGGCTTCCTTCTCAAGCATACGCATACCCGGAGTAGTCTTGCGAGTGTCAAGCACACGTGTCTTTGTACCTGCATCGATGAGTGCCTGCTGATACTTGTGCGTCATTGTAGCGATACCAGACATACGCTGGAGGATGTTGAGCATGAGACGCTCTGTCTGGAGGAGACTCTGCTCCTTTCCCTTTACAGACATCACGATGTCGCCCGGCTTCACGTGGTCGCCATCCTTGATGTAAACTTCAACTTCCATTGTTGGGTCAAAGCGGTGGAACACCTGCTTTGCTATCTCCACACCTGCAAAGATACCCTCCTGCTTGATGAGGAGCTTGCTCTCGCTCACTGAATCTGCTGGGATACAGCAAAGTGTTGTGTGGTCACCATCACCTATATCCTCTGCAAAAGCGAGGTCGATAAGTCTGTCGTTAAGTTCTTCTACTGAAAGCATATTATTTTAGTTTTTAAGTTCGTGAGTTTATGAGTTTTTTAGTTTTTGCGGATATTTTTAAGAACGAAAATTTAGAACGGCTCAACAGCGGTACATGCATGTTAATTGTTAATTCCTCATTCCTAATTAAAAAAAATCCTCCGCAAAGGTACACATTTATTATTTATCCGTCAAATATCCCTAAACAAAAAGGGATATTTTGCCACAATAGCTACTTACTTTCAAGCAGATTCTTTATCGTCTCCGTGTTTGCTCGTGACACAGGAATCTCCTTATCCATGCCGAACACCTTCAACTGGCATCCCGTGCTTCGACTCGAAAGATTAACCACAAAATTTATGTTAACAAGAAACGCCCTATGACATTGTACCACCCAGTCGTATGCGTCAAGCGTCTCCCTTATTTGTTTTAGTGTGATGCGAAGCGTAGTGTGACGAGTCTCCCCATCCTTGATGTAGCACACCTCAGCATAGTTAGCCATCGACTCCACATAGATAAGGTTCTTAGGATTTAGTTCAATCGTTGCCCCTACTCCTTGTCCCACGATAGTACAAGAAAGATCTTGTTCGGAAGCCTCATCCGTTGTGTCTTCCTCCGAGAGTTTACGCTGACGTTCCTCCAACAAGGTATTTATGGCACGTATATTGTCAAGCTCACGTTTAAGCTTATCATTCTTGATGCTATAATACATGAACACAAAGACGACGAGCATCAACGATGCCACGCACATGCACATAAATAGGAACGGATGGAACATAAGCTCACCATCTTTCACTAAAAAGGCCAATGCGTCACCCTTCCATCCATACCCCTGAAAGGCAAGAAGCGTAACGGAAATAAGAGGCACAAGCATGACGGCACGAGCCAAGCTGCCCATAACATAATTCTTGAGGGAGAACGTCTCCATGCGCAACCGAAGGACATAAATGGCTATCAGTTCCACGATAACAGCATCAGCGAAGCTTATCAGCGTCTCCGACACTATCAAGACTATTCGCATCATGCCATCTATCCTGTCTATGCCCCACGGTTGAAAGAGGGCAAGACAGAACATCACGACCAAGCAACTCTTAGCGCATCCTTTTATGATATTATTCATGAGACGTGAATTTTTGAGTTTGTTAGTTTTAAGTCATTTAGTTGTTGGGAAACGAGTTTCATTATTACTCATCACTCATTCCTAATCACTAATTAACTCCTACGTTTTTCGACCTCAAAGGTACACAAAAACACTTAAAAACTAAAATATTTACTCAAAATTTTTAATCACGTCTTTCCTTGTCCGTTCCCATCGTATTCTTGCCACCATACACGCTAAAACGATAGATGGCACTAATCAGGGCATACTGATAGATTCACCACCTCGTTGCGGAATGACGTACTGAGACCGCTATTGAGACACGCACCCTCCACAATAGTTTAACATCAATACATCATCACGAAAAAACCGCCGTCAAACGTGATTTCACCAAGACATCCAGAAACAACAATGCGGATTATCAAGGTCATTATTCCGCATTATCGACCTCAATAATCCGCATTATTCGGTTTTTAACAATATCATTGATGCAACCTAATCATATTGTGCATCTGACTTATCACCTCATCATATCTTTGAGACATACGATTCATCTCATCCAATTTACGATTACGAACATTCGTATTACTTTGGGGAGTCGCACTATGTTCCTTTTCCAATCTATCTATTTCTTTCTTATACATTGCTGCTGTTTTCTGTAACAACACAAACTTATCACGCTGCGACCCACTAAAGAAGTCTTCAATATGGTCTTCTGCCTGCTCTTCCACTTCTATTGTTTGAAACAATATCAAATCCGGACGCTTGGAAGTTATCATAAACACCTTGCCATCATAGCCCTGTGGCATTTTTCTCCACTTAATAGCATAGAAGTCACGCTTAGTTGGGTCATCTGCATTCTTGACTTCCATAATAATGGCATTATACGTAAGAAGTTCATCATCATCTGCAATAATCACATAATCGTTGTTATCTTCACCTGTAAATGTACCCAAAGATATTCCATTTTGTTTTTTATCCATCTTATTTACCCTACTATAGTTGTATGCACAATCTTTATCTTCCTCAAAAGCATTAATTGCAACATTCAAATCCTTCTCAAAGAGACCATTTCCCTCGCTACTAAAAGGCACTATTGAAAGTTTGCGAAGAATTGCACCTGACTCTGGATTACGCATAGTCGAACTTGTAGCCCTATCCATTTTGCCATACTTTTTTATTATTTCGTCAAGAGCCACAATCACCTTGTCAGGAGACTTGTATTCACTATTATCTTCAACGGCAGCCTTAGGCTGCTCAATGTTTATTGCCTTCACACCGCATGATGCAATCATTATTGCAGCAAGCATAAGAATCATCTTTTTCATAATCTATATTTAAGTTTTATTTGTTATTTATTTCTTCATTCATAGCTGATAGCTGTCCCTGAGTTGCTTCAAATATCTCTGTCTCCAGCTGAAGCAGTTCGAGATACTTCTGTCGGACACGCTCCTTGAGCTTATCTATTTCCTCTGGAGTATATTTGAGTCGTTCCGGATTCGTGGCAAGAAGGATTTTCTTACCATCCTCTGTGACATACTCAAGTGGAGCTTGCTTTGCTGGCGTAGCAAGTGCAACCGCCACGGTATCGGCCGCAGGCTGTGGCTTTGACACTACCGCCACCTGTTGAGTGCGGCATACAGCCTTATGCTCTGCCACGGCAGGCACATCCTTCGCCACCACCTTCATGGTGTCGGCAGTCGTCACCTTGTCCACCTTCACGTCTACGTTGCTCGCCACATACTCCCTTGTTTGCGTCACATCCGTGCCACTATCCCTTGGAGGCATCAGGACTATGGAGATGACAGCAGCTATGCAAGCGGCAGCCACCCACGGCCACACCATGCGCCTGTTGCGACGAGGAGCGACAGCCACCCTCTGCATCAACCTGTCATTAAGGTCGGCAGGCATCTCTGGTAGTTGCTGTTCCCTGTGAGCAAGAGCCTTTCTCAGTCCCTTGTCCCTGTTGTCCATATTGTTATTATCTGTCATCATTTTGCAATGAATTGATTACGTGATATAGTTTCTTTCTCGTCCTGCTCAGTCGTTGAGCCACGGCAGCGGACGTTGACTCCGTGATATAGGCAATATCCTTGATGCTCATATCATCAAAATAGAACATAGTCACTATTGCCTGTTCCGAAGGGGGAATGAATTTCAAGGCTCGTTCAATCAGAAGAACGGTCTTCTCGTCGCCATTATCCAAGGTATCGTCCACCTGCTGCTCAAGGATGCCGTCGAAGTTCACGACCCTGTCGTCCACATACATCAGTCTGTCCTTCCTCTTTCGCAGGAAACTAATCGACTCATAGTATGCAATCCTGTTAATCCACGTTGACAGCGAAGCCTCACCCTCATCGTACGAGGCAATATTGCCGAACACCTTGACAAAGACATCTTGATAAATCTCCTCGGCATCTTCCTGCCGCGTGACCATTCTCACGATTTGGGCAAAGACCATCCGCCCATACAGCCGTAGCAACTGCTGTTGTGCCTGGGGCGATTGGGTCATCAGCCCCGCTATGAGTTCTTCAGTTTCTTTGTCCATCAGGATTTATTATTAAGATGTTGTTTTGTTGTTTCTACTTAACTATACGCAAACCTATATCAAAAGTTGACACGCAAAATGATTTTTTTTGAAAAAATATTTCAGGGGGGGGTAAACGTCTGGGGAAAATATGTTATTTTGGTATTAGAGGGAACGCCGACTCGTCAACGTTCCCACACATTATATTACCTTATGTTCAGTCCTTCCACCTTGCCTTCGATGCGGTAAGGGAATGACTGGATGCCTGTCCATGAGCAGTTGGTTATGGTGATGTCGGATATACGGACATCTTCCTCAAGGCCGGAGATGTAGGCTCCGTACTTGCTCTTGCGACAGTTCACGTTATTGAGGTTCACATTACGAACTGTAGGGATGTGTCCTCGTTCTGCCTTCTCACGTGGTTCATAGTTGAGGTTAATCTTGAGGACAGCCTCACGGCACTCACCAACTTCCACGTTGCGGACAAAGATGTTCTCAACCACGCCACCACGACAAGTATTGGTCTTGATACGCACCACACGGTCGAGGTTAGGGCTGTCCATCTGACAGTTCTCGACAAAGAGGTTGCGGAAACCACCGCTTATCTCACTACCCACGACGATGCCACCATGTCCGTCCTCCATACGGCAGTTGCGCACAACGACATTCTGGCAAGGTGTGTTCCACATCCTGCCGTCCTTGTTGCGTCCACTCTTGATGGCTATGCAGTCGTCGCCTGTTCGGAAACGACAGTTCTCAATAAGGACACGGTTGCATGACTCAGGGTCGCAGCCATCACCATTAGGACCTTCATTTATGATAGTAACGTCACGAACTGTGACATCCTCGCACATCACAGGATGAAGTACCCAGAAAGGAGAACTGAGGAGGGTAACACCCTCTATAAGCACACGCTCGCAACGCATGAAGTTAACCGTCTGGGGACGCATGGCGTTATCCTTGGCGAAGACACGCTCGGACACAGGTGTCTGGTTCTCACTCCACTCCTGCAACTGTGCACGGCTCTTACGTTGGTTGTACATTCCTTCCTTCCAGCCGAAACGGTCAACGCCAGTCCATGTCCACCACGTAGAGCGTGTACCGCCACCGTCTATCGTGCCCTTGCCTGTGATGGCAATATCATGTTCACCATTAGCATATATAAGCGGAGAGACGTTGTAGCAACCAAGTCCTTCCCAATGCGTCTCAACGATTGGGTAGAGATTCACGTCAAAGACGAACTGAAGAGTTGCCCCCTCTTCAAGGACGAGGTTCACGTTGCTCTTCATCACCAATGCTCCCGTGTTCCATGTACCACGAGGGATGATGACCTTTCCACCACCCTTACGACTGCACGTATCTATTGCCTTGTTGATAGCCTTCTGGTTCTGACGTGCGGAAGCACTCGTCTTTGCACCAAAACGAGTGACTGGATATTCCGCATCATTGAGACGAACGGAAGCTATACTACTAACGAGACGTGGATAATCCGTGTCCCACTCGTCGGCAAAAGCCGTAAGACAAGTGGCACAGAACGTGATGAGGGTGAGGAAGAAATGTTTCATTATGAGAAAATGATGGTTTTGTTCTTATATGTGAGTACCTTATGCTCTATGTGCTTCTTTACGGCACGTGAGAGTACAATCTTTTCGAGGTCCTTGCCCTTGAGGACAAGTGACTCTGGTGTGTCCTTATGCGTGATGCGTACCACATCCTGCTCGATGATAGGTCCAGCGTCAAGCTCGGCTGTGACATAGTGGCTCGTTGCACCGATAATCTTCACGCCACGCTGGTAAGCCTGATGGTAAGGACGCGCTCCGATGAACGCAGGAAGGAACGAGTGGTGAATATTGATGATGCGATTAGGATAAGACTCAATCATCTCGTCAGATATAATCTGCATGTATCTTGCAAGGACGATGAAGTCAATCTTCTGTTCACGAAGGAGTGACATCTCGGCATCCTCCACCTCACGCTTGTTTGACCAGTCTTTCTTGATGCTCCACACGTAATAAGGGATATGGAACTGTTCTGCCACGACACGGAGGTCCTCGTGGTTTGAGACGATGCAAGGAATCTCCACGTTCAACTCACCAGCCTCATAACGTGCAAGGAGGTCGTAGAGACAATGTGACATCTTAGACACGAAGAGTGCCATGCGAGGCTTCACGTCGCCAAAATAGAGGTGGAACTTGAGGTCGAAGCGTTGTGAATAGAGCGTGTCGATGTATTCGCTTATCTTATCCGCAGGAATGAGGAAATCTTCCAGTTCCCATTCCACACGCATAAAGAAACGCCCTTCCAACTTATCAACATATTGGTCGAGGTAAACGATGTTACCTTTATTGTCAGTTATAAACTTCGTGATTTCAGTAATGATGCCCTGCTTGTCAGGACAATGTAATAACAAGATAGCTGTTGGTTTCATTTTATGTTTATATATTTAATCTGCATTTTTGCAAACCGTTAAAAGATTATGCGCCAAAAGCGGCAGGAAGTAAAACATGTGAAAACAAAAGAAAACAATTTATTTTTTAGCATAAATTATCATAAATTGACCACGAATTTTCATAAATATTTTTTTGATAATTTCCCTAAATTAAATTCATGATAATTCGTGGCAAATTCATGGCAATTCGTGCCTAAAAAATTTAAGGTTGGTAATTTAATCGCCCCAGGCGACGGGTTCTTTTAATTCCATGTTGTCATAATGCAATCAAACATTTGTAAAATGCAATTATTAGACATTATTTTTTGCTTTCTTAGTGACAATGTTCCATTATTTGGATGTGTCACTTTTCACGCATTTTCATCGTAATTTCCACTATTTTGGTGCAAAAGTAGTGATAATTTTATATATTATTGTATAATAATCCAAAAAAAACACAGATTAGACTCTTGTTTCTTAGTTAGACTCTTAATATAAGTATATTTGCCAAAAAGAAGACTAAGTCTATATCAGACCAACTTAACATGAATCATAAATCAACTATTAGCAAAATCGTCCTAACAACTTTTTTTGCACTTACGACAGCCGTATCTGCCCATGCGGATTCCACAAAGGGCTCAAATGACAAGCCAGCAAGCGTTGGAAGACTCAAGCACATCAAGCGTGTTGAGCCTATCGTCGTCTCTGCACCAAACAATACGGTTCCAAGCCTGCCTTATCAGGTTTGGGTGACATATAGCGACGGTAGCCACGAATGGCGTCAGGCTATGTGGACGAACTCGCACCTCGCTACGGAGTGTGAGCAAGCTAATCCTGTGCTCTATCCAAACGGTAAGACCTATACTGTATGTGGTTACATTATCGGCGACAACACAACCGACAAGGGCTATCCTATTGCCGCAACAGTAAACGTGAACGACAAGCTATGGACAGACCATGGCAAGGAAGCCATAGCCAAGACCATCCCTCTTACCGACGTACAGATTAAGGGTAACAACCGTCTCACGAACAATCGTGACCTCGACATAAAGGCTCTGCTCAGGCTTGACGTCACACAGCAGCTCTATAACTATCGTGACACGTACGGCCTTCCTACTGAGGGCTACACGGAGTCGGACGGATGGGACTCCCCTACCACAAAGCTCAAGGGGCATGGTACGGGACACTATATGTCCGCCCTGGCCTTTGCCTACGCTTCCGTGACAGACAAGGAGCAGAAAAGACAACTCTTTGACAACATAGAGAGAGTGACAAACGAGTTACGCGAGTGTCAGGAACGTACATTCGTGTGGGACAGCACGCTCAATCGCTATTGGGAGGCACGTGACTATGCTCCTGAGAGCGAGCTTCTGGAGATGAAGGGAACATGGCAGGACTTCGACCAGTACAAGAAGGACTACAAGCATTACGGATATGGCTACCTCAACGCCATACCTGCTGCCCACCCTGCCCTCATAGAGTGCTATCGCGCGTATAACAATGAACTATGGGTATGGGCACCTTACTATACCATACACAAGCAGTTGGCAGGTCTCATCGACATAGCCAGCGTGATGCGTTTCTCGGAAGGTAGCAACGGAGAACTGGAGAATCGCAAGGGTCACCTCACCCCTAAGCAGCTTGGCGACAAGGCTTTCCTCATAGCCAAGGACATGGGACTGTGGGTGTGGAACAGACTCCACTACCGCACATACGTGAAGGAAGGTGGCGACAAGGCTGAGCGTCAGGCTAAGCCGGGCAACCGCTACGAGATGTGGAACATGTACATAGCTGGAGAAGTGGGCGGCATGGCAGAGTCCATGGCTCGCCTGTCCGTGATGGCTACAGACCCACAGGACAAGGCACGGCTCCTTGAGGGTGCTACCTACTTTGACTCACCAGCCTTCTTCGACCCTGTGGCACGTAACATAGACGATATACGTACTCGTCATGCCAACCAGCACATCCCTATGATTATTGGCGCGCTACAGACATACGGAAGCAACAAGAACCAGTTCTACTACAATCTTGCATACAACTTCTGGAACATGATACAGGGACGCTATGCCTATGCCACAGGTGGCGTGGGCAACGGCGAGATGTTCCGCCAGCCATATTCGCAGATTCTGTCAATGAACACAAGCGTCCAGTCCGACTGGGAAAAGAACATGTTCCCTAACCCAGACATCAACGAGACATGTTGTGCATACAACCTTGCCAAGTTGACCAAGGACCTCAACTGCTACGACCCAGACGACGCAAGGTATATGGACTACTACGAGCGTGTACTCTACAACCAGATTATAGGTTCCGTACACCCAGAACATTGGGCAGTAACATACCAGTACGCCGTGGGAATGAACGCCATCAAGCCATTTGGCAACGAGACTCCGCAATCCACTTGTTGTGGAGGTACAGGCGTGGAAAGCCATGTGAAGTATCAGGAGGCAGCATACTTTGCCAACGACAGCACCCTATGGGTAGCCCTCTACCTCCCTACCGAGATGCGTTGGAAGGATAAGGGCGTGACAATCTCGCAGGATTGTGAATGGCCAGCCGAGAGCAGCAAGATAAGGATTACGAAGGTGGCTAAGGCTGGTACAAGCTTTGCCATCAAACTCCGTGTGCCTTACTGGGCAACAGAGGGCTTTGACGTCAAGCTCAACGGCACATCCATAGCAAGCTCATACATGCCAAGCTCATACGCAGAGATAGCAGAACGAGAATGGAAGGAAGGCGACGAGATAGAGGTCGTAATGCCATTCACCAAGCACATCTTCTGGGGACCAGACAAGATGTCACTTGCAGCCACAGGCAAGAACGAGATTCACACTCCGTTCAACCCTCAATGGGTTGGCGCACTCATGTACGGTCCTCTCGTGATGGCAAGTTCAGACATAACAAACTGGAAGGAGGCAGACTTCGACGTTACTTCCAACCTTGACGAGATAAGTGTGAAGGAAAGCGAAGACACAGACGGCACAGGCGGTAAGCTCTACTCCCTTGTCCTCAACGACAAGACATTCACGCCTGACTACTATCACACAGACCATTGTACTCATTACCTTCGCATCAACCAGACTTCGGACGTAAAGAAGAAGAAGGCTTCAAAGAAGATAGACAAGAGCGAACTGAAGGAACTTATCAGCATAGCACGTGAGCGCAAGAGCGCACAGGAGGCATGGCAGAAGATGGATACAAAAGTTCCTGAGTATGCTCCTTGGGCTCCTTACGGCTACGCCCGTCTCCTCAAGCAGATGGAGAATGCGGAAGTGATATTATCCACTGAGAACAAGAAGCTCAAGCAGTCTGACGTGGAGGATGCCGCATCTGAGTTGAACATGGCTGTTAACACCATGCGCCCAGGCAACCTTGCCGAGCCAGAAGACCTCAACCAGCTCATGGAGATTCTTGCACGTGCAAGATATTGCAACAACAAGTCGGAGGCTCTCCGTGATGCCATCCAGAACGCCAACAAGGTAGTGGACTACGTGAACGATGGTAGTGGTACTCCAGACCTCATTAGCGAAGCTACCAAGAAGCTCAAGGAAGAGATACATCGCCACAAACTAAACGCTAAGAAGTAAAAAACATACATTCAACTTTCAACATTCAGCCTCCGCCCCCCAAGCGGAGGCTTTTTTTGTTTTTTAAGTTTTTGAGTTTGTAAGTTTTTAAGTTCTCGCTGAGATTATCATTCCAAAGGAACGGACGAATGGAAAACGTTTTTCAATCGTTTCAACAACCGTCAGTGCACACTTCTCTACACCAAGTTCTTCGGCAACCCTTCGTAAACCCTTCGTGAGGGCTTCGTGTCGTCATCACCTCTGAATCACATTGCAAAGATACGGTGATTTGAACATACCGCCAAGGGATTTCTATACTTCAACTGCACAACACTGCACAACTTAATTTTTGCATCCAAAAGATTTTGATATTCAAGGAAAATTTGAGCGGTTAGGCAAGCCGTTTTGAGTTGGCACGGGGAAATTTGAGAGGAAATTTGGGGATTTTTGAGAGGGTGCTAATCGCATTAAACACAAATACTTACATCGCCTTTTTAGTAAAAAAGGGGAAATTCATATATAATATCTCTTTATACACGTACGCGTATAAGAAGATTTTTAAATATATATATCCCTATATAGTAATATATGCCTCGTTTTCGTTATGAAAATTAGACAGATAAATCATTCCAAAAAATCCCCTTTTTCCCCTCTCAAATTTCCCTCAAAGCAAACGGTTGAGGTCGATTCTTCTTAGTTATCTCTAAGGTATATATTTGATTTTCTATAGGATTGCAAGGTAAAACTAAGAAAAAGTTGTCGTTACTCTCAATGAAGGCGCTTTGATTTGCAAAAGGAATGTTTGGTACACCCAAGATACACTTATGATTCACCCTACACGAAAG
>JAFZVY010000016.1 GCA_017617575.1 Bacteroidaceae bacterium
ATTGTTGGCAGCGGCAGCTTACAACTTCAAAAGATCCATGAAAGTTCTTTTGTATCCATTTTTAGATTTGGTCAAAAAAGTGTTCGAGATGCTATTTTGCAATAGCATCTCGATGAAATATACTTTTTAAGGGATGACTATTTACACAAAGCCTTTTCTTGCCCATTTCATGCTTCTCCAGCGCCAGATGAATATGAGACCACGGATGTTCTCGTCAAGGATGAAGGCTATCCACATACCCAAAAGTCCCCATCCAAGGGCAAGGCCGAAGATATAGCCACAAAGAACACCTGCCGTCCACTGAACACATATTCCCACATAGAATGGGAAGAACACGTCACCTGTGGCTCGCAATACATTTGTGGCAAAGATATTTATAGTACGTCCAAACTCACGACCGACATTAACCACAAGCATGCCACATCCAAGTGCAACAATCTCCTGATTATCCGTAAGCACGCTGAAGATACCATGTCCAAGAACAGCACACAACACAGACAATGCCATGGTCACATATATGGACACCCTCATCACATACTTACCAAGCACATACGCACGGCGAGGCCTACCCTCGCCCACTATCTGACCTATGCTGATGGAACCTGCCTGTGCCATACATATACAGAAGATATACACAAACATCACTATATTGTTGATGTATGTGAATGTTGTCAGTTCCAGATTACCTATCCTATTGATGAAGTACGTAATGATAACCTGCTGTGCACAGTACGACATATTCTCTCCTGCCGAAGGAATGCCAATCTTAAGCAGTCGGCGCACTTCCTTCCATGGAAACGGAACGAACACTGCAAGAGGGAATCTGCGTATATGTTTCGTGAAAAGGACGATGAAAAGCATCACCATTGACGAGAAACGTGAGAACGCCGTGGATATTGCAGCTCCCTCCACTCCCAATGCTGGCATACCGAAGTGGCCAAAGATAAGAGTGTAGTTACCAAAAACATTGATTATATTGACAACAAGTACCACAATCATAGGATAAACAGCTTTCTTGTCAGCACGCAACGATGCAGAAATAGTCATGTGCAAGGCTTGGAAGAACACAAACATTCCGACTATCTCCATATATGGAAGTCCGTATTGCATAAGCTCCGGGCGCAATCCCATAAGCACGAGCAACGGCTTAGCAAACACATAAAGCAAGGCACTCATGGCAACGCCAAGAATAAGGTTAAGAATAAGAGCCACACCTGTTACTTGCACCATCCTTCCCCTCTGTCCAGCACCTATGTACTGGGAACACAGAACAGATGTTCCGAGATTTATAATCTGGAACACAAGGAACGTGAAATTCACAAGCTGGTTTACCAATCCAACGGCAGCCACCGCATTGTCACTATACTGCGAAAGCATAAACGTATCCACGCCACCCATAAGAGTTATGAGAAGCGTTTCAAGAAATATCGGCATAGCCAATCGTGACAAGTCACGTTTAAGTCCCACGTTATTATTACTCATCTATGATATTGAGGTTTGTGTCAAACAAATACTGCGACAAAGGTACGGAATAATGGGGTAAAAAATGATGAAGAATGATTTTTTCTTATGTATATGCCACTCATTCCATTTGTTTTTATTACATTTGGCACTCAAAAAAATAGCAAAAGACAATGGAAGACAATAAATTTATGCAAATGGCTATAGATCTCTCTGTTGAGAACGTAGCGAATGGAGGCGGTCCTTTTGGTGCCGTCATAGTCAAGAATGGCGAGGTTATCGCCACAGGCGTGAATAGGGTAACAGCAAACAACGACCCAACGGCTCATGCCGAGGTAAGTGCAATACGTGCTGCATGCAAAAAAGTAAGTGACTTCCAACTCAAGGGATGTACAATATACACATCTTGCGAGCCATGTCCTATGTGCCTTGCTGCAATCTACTGGGCAGGAATCTCACGAATATTCTACGGCAACACAGCACAGGATGCCGAGGCCATCGACTTCAGCGACAAGTTCATATATGACGAGATAGCCCTTCCAAAGGAGAAGCGTTCCATTCCAACACGCATGATTATGCGCGAACAAGCGCTCCGTGCCTTCCGCGACTGGGAAACAAAGGAGGACAAGGTGGAATACTAAGATAATGCATAATCCTATAATGCATTAAATGAGCGATAGGTGTTTGTAGCCAAAGACGGCTACAAACACCTATCGTTATTCGTTATAGATACCACAAGAGAGCTTATTCCTGACTTTTGCTTTCTTCAGGATTGTCCTTATAGTATTCGTTCCATTCTTCGAGGACTTTCTTCCAGTCCTCGTTTTCTTCTGGGTTGTCAATAATCTCGCCTGCTGCAATGCGAGCTTCGAGGTCACGCTGACGGTCACGCTCTCGCTTTGCCTTCATGTCGGCAATGGTTGCATCATCAAGAATCTTGATGGCACCACGCTGAATGGCAGCCTGTAGCTCATCATAGCCAAAGGACTTGCCCTGCTCGCCAAAGTCGCTGATGTTGAATTCGAAGTTCACACGCAACTGATGACGTATAACCTTTTGCTGAAAACGAGTGCCAGAACACTTCTTCTTGAGAAGCATTCCTATTATATCTATCTCATGTTGTGAATACTTGTTTCTACCCATGGTGTTTTCTTTTCGCCTTATTTGCTTACTTCTGTGCAAATATAGACACTTTTTTGCAATTATAAACAATGCAAAGAAAAATAATTACTACCTTTGCAACGAATAATACGGTTGTGAGACTGACTCACACCCTTTCTAATTTCAAATTTTAATCTTTAATATAATCAAGTGTACATAGCAATTGCCGGAAATATAGGTAGCGGAAAGACCACACTGACACGAATGCTGTCACGCCACTATGGGTGGACAGCCAAGTTCGAGCCTGTGGTCGATAACCCATACTTAGATGACTATTACAAGGACATCAAGCGATGGACATTTGCTCTGGAGGTATTCTTCCTCAAACAGCGATTCAAGGATATGATAGCCATATCACAGTCGCAGGAAAACATGATTGTTGACAGAAGCATATACGAAGGAGTATATGTGTTTACCGCAGGAAATCACGACATGGGTAACATGTCCGACCGCGACTACGAGACATACATGAATCTCTTTGAGCAGATGGAATCAATGCTTCAGATGCCACGCCTTATGATATACCTTCATTCTGCCGTCCCACATCTCGTAAAGAACATACAGAAGCGTGGAAGAGAGTATGAGCAGTCAATGAAGATTGAGTACCTTGAGGGCATGAACAAGAGATATGAGGATTTCATCTTCAACAAATATACAGGAGAGAAACTTGTCATAGACGTTGACAACCTCGACTTTGAGCACAATCCAGAGGACTTTGCATCCATCGTCCGCAAGATTGACGACAGGTTAAATCCTACATTGTTCTAAGTTTTTAAGTTTTTTAGTTATCGCGGAAATTACGCAAAAACATAAGAACATAAAAACTAACAAACTCACAAACTTAATTCTAATTTTTAATTCTGAACCGTCGTGCACATAGCAATAGCAGGAAACATAGGATGTGGTAAGACCACACTCACAAAGATGCTGGCAAAGCGATATGGATGGAATCCACGCTTTGAGCCAGTAGATAACAACCCATACTTGGCAGATTACTATGCAGACATGCCAAGATGGTCATTCAACCTTCAGATTTATTTTCTCGCAAAGAGATTCAAGGAGGTGGTAGAGATATCCAAGTCTGATGACAACATCATACAGGACCGTACCATCTTTGAGGATGCTTGTATCTTTGCACCAAACCTTCATGACATGGGTATGATGTCTGACCGTGACTTCCAGAACTACTCAGACCTCTTTGACACAATGATTTCACTTGTCAAGCTCCCTGACCTCATGATATACATCCGTTCTTCCATTCCGAACCTCGTTGAGCAGATTCAGAAGCGTGGACGCGACTATGAACAGTCTATGCGCATGGACTTCCTTCAGGGACTCAACAACAAGTATGAGGCATGGATAAAGGACTACAAGGGCAAGCTCATCATCATTGAAGGTGACAAGTGCAAGTTTGAGCAGAACCCAGAAGACTTCAAGACAATCACCGACCAGATAGACGCACGTCTCTTTGGTTTGTTCCCAGAGATTTAACGAACAAAATATATTATCACGAAATTAGCCACGAGTAATCAAATAATATAAATGATTATTCGTGGCTAATTCGTGATAATTCATGTCAAAAGCAGTATTTCACCCCTTATGGCAATTCATGCTTAAATATCACCTTATTGTTTCTTACATTTATACTTCCACACAATCTTCAGGAACGAATCAAGAGATGCGTGTTCAATCTGACTCAGATAGAACTGAGAGATGAAGCGTGGATGACGATGAGCATGACGGAAGAAAAACTTAGACGTGAACTTCTTCTCAAGTAGCGACTGATAATAGCGTCCCTTGTTTATAAGAGCATGAAGGTAAGCGACCTTATGCAGATACATCTCCGTAGAATCTGCTATTATGCTCTCAGCAGCATACTGTCCACTCTGCAAGGCATAATAGATACCCTCACCCGTCAGAGGCTCGACAAGTCCTGCAGCATCACCCACGAAGAACACGGAATCCTTCCATACCGGCACAGACAATATATTACCGAAAGGCAACATAGCTCCCCTGAGCGGATATTTGTCCATATTCTTGACTCCAAGCTTCTCGCAGAATGAAAGCATCGTCCTGTTCACATCCACGTCACTCTGCCAAGGAAGCTTGACAAGTCCTATGCAGACCTTCTCACCCTTGGAGAACACCCACGCATAGCTACCCTTGACTATATCAAAATATATATTGACACCACCGATATCAAGGTCACTCCTGTCAACATTTATCTCTATGCACATGGCACTCCTACCCTTTCTGGCAAAACTCTCATCATGTCTGGCAAGAAGATGTTCCGTAGTACTGTTTGCACCATCGGCAGCAACAAGGTGTTCATACCTTATGGTTCTGCCCGAAGTCAAGGTTGACACCTTCGCCTCAAAGTCAATATCCTTGACGGCATCATTCTCTACGAGCATGCCACCCAACGACACATAATGCTTGATAAGTTGTTCGTCAAGCAAAGGACGATTCACCAGCCTTATACGGCAATCAGTATGACGAAGTGACAAAGGCTGGTTCTCTTCTTTCTGAAGGTTGCATGACACAAGCGACTTCATTCCCCTGTACAGCGAGAATGTGTCTTCCTTTGCCATCAGCACCTTACGCATGACATCATCATACGCATCCTGTCCAAGGACTGACTTGAGACAGTCCTGCGACTTACCCGTGAACAACCCGGCACACAGCTTGACCCTTGGGAACGAATAGCGTTCCACAATACAACAGCTCGCCCCACCCTTCAGCAGGGATATGCCGCAACTGCTTCCCGAAGGTCCTCCTCCTACGATGAGTGTGTTAAAGTGGTAATCCATAGCTCAGTTTCAAAGTATCCATGACGAAGATGCTGCGAACATGCGCAACGTACTCAAACTGTCCGAGCTTGTCAAGCACAAACTTCTGGTACTGCTGCATACTGCTCACACATACCTTGAGCATGTAGTCGCCATCGCCACTGGTGTTATAGCATTCCGTTACCTCATTCCATGACTCCACCTTCTCCGCGAAGTTCTGAGCAATGGAATGGTTTATCTGCTTCATACTTACGGAACAGAACACGACGAAACCACGTTCCAGACGTTCCGCATCAAGTATTGCAACATACTTCTTAATATAGCCCATACGCTCAAGTCTGCGCTGGCGCTCAAATGTAGGCGTAGTGGATAAGTGTATCTTCTGCGCCAGTTCCTTTGTTGTCAACCTACTGTTGTCTTGCAGCAATCGCAAGATGTTGAGGTCAATCTCGTCAAGTTCGTGTGTAGTCATTCTTTATGTGAAACTTTAGTTCGACGTAGTCAATAGTGGAAAGTGGAAGTTACATCTTCTTCAACTCCGTGTATAGTCTCTGTACAGGCAGTCCGACCACATTATAGTATGAGCCTTCGATGCCTGTGATGCCAACGTAGCCAATCCACTCCTGTATGCCGTAGGCACCAGCCTTGTCGAATGGCTTGTAGTTCTTGATGTAATAGTCTATCTCCTCGTCAGTCAGATTGGCAAAAGTGACCTTGGTTGTAGTGGCAAACTGCACGGTCTTGTCCTTTGTCACTATGCTCACGCCTGTTATCACCTCATGCGAACGTCCACGCATCAAGTGAAACATACGACGGGCATCAGCCTCATCCTTTGGCTTGCCAAGCACCTCGCCATCCACATACACTATCGTGTCTGCCGTGATGATTAGCTCATCATCTGCCATCGTCGCCTTGTATGCCTTAGCCTTCTGACCAGATATGTACTTAGGGATATCCTCCCCTTTCAGGTCAGACGGATAACCTTCATCTATTCCTGGAATGGTACGTACCTCAAACTTGAGCCCCAATCCACCAAGCAACTCCTTCCTGCGAGGAGAATTGCTTGCAAGTATAATGCGATACTTAGATAAATTCATAATCCCGTTCTAAATTAAAAATTCAAAATTCAGAATTCAAAATTACTCGTTTCCGACAAACAATTACTCATTCCTAATTTCTAATTCCTCATTCCCTCTCTCTTACCATCCAAATGCTTTGCTGTTATGCATCCAGAGTCCTTGTGCCTTAAGGACCTGTTCCACAACATCGCGTCCGCAACCCATACCACCATTCTTGTGGGATATGTACTTGCTTATCTCCTTTATCTCAGGTGCGGCATCAGCAGGACAACAAGGAAGACCACAATGTTGCATCACCTCATAGTCAGGAATATCGTCACCCATATAGAGAATCTCCTCATCCTTGAGATTATACTTCTGTTTCAGTTCCTCGTATGTCTTTATCTTCACGGCTGCACCGAGAATAACATCCTTGAGACCAAGTCCCTCATAACGCTTGCGCACACTCTCCGTCCTGCCACCGGTGATGATGGCGAGGATGAGTCCACACTTCACGGCATGCTGCATAGCATATCCATCCTTAATGTTGACCGACCTCATCGGTTCACCATTAGGATGCATCGGTATCGTCTCGCACGACAGCACTCCATCCACATCAAAGAAGAGTGCCCGTATCTTTGTCAAATCGTAGTTTATCATTTTAAGTTCTTAAGCAGTCAATTAACAATTAATAATTAACATTTAACAATTAACATGCAAGTTCGCTAAACATAGAACTGAGCGAGAGGACTATCAATTCCTAATTCCTCATTCCTAATTTCTCATTCCTAATTCCTCATTTTCTTCACGCTTTCACTCATCACCCTATATATCTTCCTCATGTCATCGTCGAGGAGAGACATCTGCTTGTTCATCACGTTCTCGTCCCAGCGGACGGCAGGACCAGTCTGTGCATCATGCGGATGAAGGGTATGAACCTTACGAGCCGTCTCGTCAATGAGAGGAAGCATCACGTCAAAAGGTATGCCATGCGCCTCCAGCACCCTTGCACCAAGGTCATAGCAATGGTTGGCGAAGTTACAACAGAACACGGCAGACAGATGCAGATACTTACGGTCGTCCGAACTCATATCATACACCCTGTCCGTGATGCTGTCAGCCAACTGACGCACGATGTTCTTGTCCTCCTCCGTGCTTGCTTCGATGAATGTAGGAATCTCACGGAAGTTCACCTCCTTCGCCTTGCTGAACGACTGCATTGGATAGAGCACAGCCCTATGCGCCACAGGAAGCACATCCATCGGCATACTACCAGCCGTATGGACGAAGAGCTTCTCCCCCACCCTCGTGGCAAGCGTCCCAGCCAATGACTCCAGCACATTGTCCTTGACGGATAAGATATACACATCCGCATCCGTCCTCACATCATCCAACGAGATGGTAGCAGAACACTCAAAGAGGTCAGCCATCATCTGTGCCGACTCCGCAGTACGCGAATACACCTGCAATATCTCATGCCCTGCACGATACAATGCCTTCGACAAATTAGTGGCGAGATTGCCTGCGCCAATAAAAACTATGTTCATAATATCATTAGCCCCCCAGCCCCCGAAGGGGGCGGCCATTCGGGGCACAAGCACATTTCAAGAGATAGCAGTTCTCAATTATACAGTTATCCAGGAAATAGCGCATCCGAAGGGCTGATTATCAATTATCAATTGTCAATTATCAATTTTCCCCCCTGTTCCGAGTGGATGCCCCCTTTGGGGGACGGGGGGCTAATACTTTCCTACATGCACGTTCTCCCACTTGAGGCTGTCCTCATTCTGAGGCTTGCGCTCCTGAGCAGGATAACCAAGTCCGATGACACACTCTGCAACGAGGTTCTGAGGATAGTGGAGAAGGAAACGAAGAATGTTGTCCGCACTCTCGCTCTCGTTCATGTAGCGGTTGCGAATCTGACACCAACAAGAGCCGATACCAAGGTCTGCTGCCTGATACTGCATGGTCACGGCAGCTATTGAAGCATCCTCCGTCCATACGTCAGTCAACTCATGGTCGCCAAGCACCACGATAGCCACATTAGCCTCAGCGAGGAACTGGCTACCCATAGGGCGACACAGCGACATCTTCTCAAGCACTTCCTTGTCAGTCACCACGATGAAGTGCCAACCCCTCACGCTCTTGCCAGTAGGCGACATGAGAGCCGCACGGAGAATTGTCTTCAAGTCATCAGCATCAATAGGCTGGTCAGTATATTTGCGCACGCTCCTGCGTGTCTGCACGAGAGTCTTAAAGTCTGTCATAGTCTTATTCTTTGTTTTTGTTCTTTGATTACGGCACAAATATAGTCATTTATTTTGGATAAGAAAAACAAAGCGAAAAATTATTCCACCTGTACGGTTGCAGTTTTGCACTAAGGTGCATATTAGAAAAACAGTCAAGAACTTCTCTCACTGACCAACGGGAAGTAAACAAAACAAAAACAAGAAAAAACATGTTTTCTTTTGTTTTCCTGTGTTTTACTTCCCTTTGGTCAGTGAGAGAAGTTCTTTTGTTTTTCTAACTGGCCGCTTGGCGGCAAAAAAACAGCAGTATTGTTCAAACCGTACAGTTCGAAATTATTCACGCAAAAGGCAAACAACAACATTCTAACTTGAAACACAGAGGCACAAAGAGAACAAAAAGGCGAAGGAACTACACCCATAACACAGATATGTTAATTGTTTTTTATTCTTCTGTATGCCTTGTGTGGGGAAAAAAGCATATCTTTGCAACCAGAAATAATAAAATGTTAAGACTATGACTGCATTAGCATTAAACAATCTGTGGACATACATCGAAAGTCTCTCTCTCAAAAAGAAAGACCGTGAGTGGCTTGCCGGCAAACTCCTCGAGCCAACAGCAGAAGATATCAAGACTGCACAGCAAAAAGCATACGTCAAGGAAACACTCACACGCGCTCTTGACGAGGTGAAACGTGCAAAAAGAGAAGGACGCAAGTTACAATCATTGGACGATTTGATAGAAGAACTTGAAATGGAAGAAGTATGAATGTTACAATATCCACAATCATATAAAAAACATTGACGCTCCGCCAGTTTTTAGCTGACGGAGCGTCAATTATTATCTGACGGAGCGTGAACAAAATCTAATAGTAATCCGTATCACTTGTCATTATAGTGTTCCTCCGCTTTAATCACAAGCACCGTAACACGATCATCATATATGTCATAGACAATACGATCATCTGCGGTTATACGACGTGAGTACGTGATATCATTACCACCTACCAACGCTTCAGGATGTCCAAGTCCCGTACGTGGATGTTCCATTATGTCCAACAATATTGTCGTTGCCTTTTTGAACAAACGAGGATTGGACTTTTTCCACTTACGCAAAGTCTTGTCGGCTTCCTTAGAGAACTCCACCTGATACCTCATAGACTGTCAAAGTATTTCTGCATCTCTTCTGGGGTATGACAAGATATTGTCTCACCCTTGGCATATTCTTCACGAGCCTTATTGATAGAACGACGCATGGCTGGAGTAATTTCCTTATTATCACTAATTGTAGCCATACGTACAGATGTCACGCCGCGTATCAGTTTCAACGCTCTTTTTATCTCAGCCACCATGGCTTCATTTTCCAACGTCAGAATCAACTGAGGTGACGAAGAAGATAATGTATTTACATTTGCCATTGTCTTTCTCTTTTTTGATTTTCTCCGCAAAGATATACATTTTTATTTGTAAACACATTAGAACTGAACAAGAAATAATTTCAAGATTTCCAAGTAAGACACACAAACATATTTTTCACCCTACGTTTGAGCGTTGCTCAAACACTATTCAATCAGCGTTCAAGCCATTCATACGTATCATTGAAGTCATTCATACGCATGACGCTTTTTCGACATTCAATTCACATCGCCATTTAACAGTCGTTAAACAGCCATTAAACGGTCATTAAACATCGTTTCTAAAGTCGATGAAACATATACGACATTAGCCGCTCGGATGATTGTTCCGAACGGTTAAAACTCTTTCTATAGTCAATGAGGCAGAATTGCTGAAACAGCAATTTCTCATAGCACACATTCTATTGCACTTACCTATTAACATAATTGGTTAACTCGTCATGCCTAACTATATCTATCTTGAAAGGCATCTTGCAACTCGTTTTGAATATTTCTGTTATCCCATATTTACGTGCAATCTTTTTTATCTCAGTTCGGTCTCCAACAAAGTTATGCCCTACAATGATACATTTTACTGCATTTAATGGAAATGGTACTTTATATCCAGCATCTGTTTTTTCGACATTGTACAAATGATTTTCATTCAACTCTTGAAGAAACCTATAAGATGCAACTAATCGAACTTCTTTTTCCTCTTCCCATGAGTTACTTTTCACAGTACACAAATATTGAAAGTAGTAATCTAAAACTCTATCCCTGTCGCTTCCTTCGAAACAATGCCTTATCTGATATTTCTGTTGGCTTGCTTTATAATATTTAAGATTAAACGTTCCGTCATGGTATGAATGTGGCCATTTTTTAACATAATCTGTATTCATCAATGGAATTATTCTGTTATTGTATGAGAAATCTTTCAGTTTTTCTTCATCGAAGCCAATAACAATACCAGAGAATTTATCTGCATACAAAGCCCACAGATGCATATTATCTTCAGTTTTTGAAAAAGAACAAATCCCATAATCATCCATTACTTTGAAAATCTCTTTTAGCTGTGGAATTTGCATATACTTAGGCAATTTTGCTTTATGAAACACCCTTATCAAATTCTCATAGAATTCATCTGTCAATAACATTGAGGATGTGTCGTATGGATCATTTAATCTTGAAGCCTTAGAGAAGAACAAGTAATTCTTGAACAGAGCATCCCTTGTGTAGTCATTAAATGGATAGTATTTATAAACCATGTGATTATAATGTTTTTTATGAGGAAGTGTCATAATCATTGACACTTCCTCAAAATTTGATATAATATTATTTATTTATCACATACGGCACGTACACTCATACCACCAAAGCGCACGTGGTAATCTTTGTAGTAGAGTCTGTTTGAACCGAAGAGAATTCTATGCGCACAGTCGTTTTTGCTCTCGCAGAGCGAAGATGACCTGTATTGACCAACGTCCCCCACACCACTTAATACACCTTCAAAGCCATTGCCAGCAGCAGGAAGGAAAATGTGGGTGTCAGACAAAGAATAGCTACTTGAAGGAGTTTCGTTATAAAATACTACTTGCCCCTTATCAGAGGATGACTTTGCCTTATAGATAATGTAACCAGCCGTTTTCGTATTGTTATAGTTTGACGTCCATACCCAATAGCAGTTTTTTCCGAGTTCGTCTAATTCTGATAAAGTAGGCATACGCCATGCGTTGCCCCAGTTTTGCGTTGCCGCATCATCTTCAGGTTCAAGAGTTGTTTTGTTGTCGATTATTCCGTATGATGAGTCTATACAGTACTTGAAAAACGTATTATATGAGCCATTGCACCATTTATATGAAGACAAAGAGTAGATACTATATGAAGACGAACCGTAGGCATATTTATGCTGTGGTTCTGTTTCTCCATAAGCATAATAGTCTCCAGGACCTACAGCGCTTGTTGCTCCAATGTTCGTAGTGGCCCACTTTACAGATAAGCCGAGGTCAACATATGCATGGCCACTTTCAACGCCATCACAAGTAAAGACTGTTGGAGTAACTTGTGTTACAGTCCATGAATCTGTATTCCATAGATAAGCCTTGCCAGCTTTTAGCGTCTTATTAGGAAGTGTAGAGGTATAGTTATAACTGTCAGAAGCAAGAACAGTAATAGTCAAATCACCTGTTGTAATAGGAAGTACAGCCAAATAAAGTTCCAACTTTTCGTTTTCTGATGTTGTACTAACATTATTGAGGTTAAGCACAACAGATGAAGCCTTGGTAATAGGAGTAACCTCACCTGTTGTGACATTCATAGTTGCCTTGGTTACAAAAACATCTTCATCACTTAAAAGTGTCACGTTCTTCCAAGTTGCAGCAATAGGCATGGTAAGTTCCAGTTTCACAATAGAACAAACATGCATGAAGTCAAAGTTTACGTTTCCATTCTGCGGAACAGTTGCCGTAGCATACATATAATCATAGCCAGCACCTATATGAGCAAGGCTTCCATTTCCGTCCTGTGTCTGACCAGTCATGTCAATTGGAATCTTTGTGTAATTCTCGTATTCTTCTGTCTGGAATGGGTAATATGCAGCATAAGTGTTACCACGAAGAAGTGCCCAACCAGCTCCATCAAAAGAAGACTTTGTACCATTGTTTGCACCATTATCCAATTTTTGATGCGCCTGAGCGTTGGTAGTTGGAGCAATAGGAAAAATACCAATTGTCTCATCATCATCCCAAGCAAAGCTTATTCCGCTTTCAGAACTTGTGAGAGTGGTACGTGTACCATCCTCATACTCGTATGCAGGTGCGCTGAGTGTCACCTTACCATCAAACTTTTCTCCAATCTGTGACAGTTCCATATCGGAACTACATGAAGCCAATAGTGCAACGGCAGCCATTGGCAAGAAAAATGAACCCTTCATATCTTATGTGTTTTTGTTTAGTCAATAGAAACACGTACTCTTACACCATTGTCCCATGGCATATCAGAGACCCTTACATCACCTTTACTTGTTCCATTGATAGCCTTGTCACTACCAGCAAGAATGCTTATGCGCACCCTTGTCTTGCGCACCTCGCATTGAGGTGCGAAATAAGTCTTCGTAATTTTCATATATTCTTGTTTTATTGCTTGTGTTAATCAACACCAATATACATATACGTTCTACTCCCCCTCCCAAGGTTTCAGTTTAACTGTTTAAAATAAAAAAGGCGGGGAGCATCTTTATTGCTCGTCCCGCAAGTCAAGGTCTTCGCATTACCTAATGTCGTAGAACGAGCAACGCAGAAGTCCACGCCGTGAGATTATATGACGAAGTACAAGCAATGAGTATCCCCAAACAGAGGGATACAATCATTGCCGTACACATACGTGTATAATCCACCAATGGACATCTATCGTTGCATTGCCCTTGACGACATTTAGAAGTTGCGAAGTTCTGACTTGCCAAGCACAAAGCGTGATAAACGCCTTTTATGAATATTATGTCAGCACCCTTGCAAGCAAGAGTGCCATCTTCCCACGTCATCCCACCCATACGAATGGACTTCTGCGAGAAAATCGATGCAAATATACGATATAAGTGAGTAAGAACAAAATAAATGGAAGAAAAAGACCCACCCTAAGCCATCCTCCGTCAAACAGGGCACTGTTCTCCCCTCATTTCGGGACAGAGAGACATTTAGTCTCTCTTCTTCGCCCTCATTCGCCCCAAAGGGAGGGAACTGGTTACTCAATCGCCAAAAAGGAAGAAAAAGGCAGAATCGAGACAACACACTAAAGTCGCTTCTCAGACTATCGATAGTTTGTACCACAGACTAATGATAGTTCGTTCGCAAACTATCGAGAGTTTGAGCGACGTGAAACAGAACAGAAAAAACATACTGTAAAGAAAGCCCGAAGGG
>JAFZVY010000017.1 GCA_017617575.1 Bacteroidaceae bacterium
ACATGGGGAATTATATCTATTTAACAATATAAAGAAAATCACTTGGCAGCAATCCCCTTCGTCTATGGTAACTACTCCCCTCCCTACAGGGAGGGGAAGGGGGTGGGTCTGCTATTACATCTCCACCTGACTAACTATCTGACCGTCGAAGAGGTTGACGATGCGGTCGGCATAATGGGCATCGTGCTGGGAGTGGGTAACCATGATGATGGTAGTGCCAGACTTGTGAAGCTCGGAAAGGAGGTTCATCACTTCCTCGCCATTCTTGGAGTCGAGGTTACCCGTTGGCTCATCGGCAAGGATAATCTTAGGGTTAGGGAGTACGGCACGTGCAATGGCAACACGCTGTTGCTGTCCTCCTGATAGCTGGTTAGGGAAATGCTTGCTACGGTGACTTATATTGACACGCTCCATGACTGCCTTCACACGCTCGCGACGCTCCTTGGCTGACACGTTCATGTAGAGGAGAGGCAACTCGATGTTCTCCGTCACGTCAAGCTCGTCAATAAGGTTGAAGCTCTGGAACACGAAGCCGATGACACCCTTGCGGAGGTCTGTACGGTCATTCTCATTCATCGTGCTTACGTCCACTCCATTGAGGGTGAAAGTACCCTCAGTTGGTGTGTCGAGCAATCCAAGGATATTGAGGAGAGTGGATTTACCACATCCTGAAGGTCCCATGATGGCGACAAACTCGCCTTCCTTTACTTCAAGGTTAACGTCACGGAGTGCCCATGTTTCTACTTCATCTGTACGAAACACTTTCTTAATGTTTTCAAGCTTTATCATATTTTTGAGTTTTTAAGTTACGGCCCCCTCCCCATCCTCCCGCCGTCGAGCAGGGGACTAATGCAAGAGACCATTATATGTTTTTAAGTTTTTGCTGACTTTGAGTTTTTGAGTTCGTAAGTTTTTAAGTTTGTTAGTTCTTGCGGAAGAAGAAACGAAAATTAAAAAAATTAAAGAACTTTTCTCACCGAAAGTAAAATTTGTTTTTTCCAAACACAGAGGTCTCAGAGGACTCAGAGAAAAAGAAGAGTTTTTTATATTAACTCTGTGCTCTCAGTGTTCTCTGTGTTTCAGAAGAATGTCGCTTCACTTCATTCCTAATTCCTAATTTAGCATAGCGTATCTCATTCACTCTTCATCACCTCGGCTGCGTTGATACGCGATGCCTTGAATATCTTGTACCAGATGGTGAGGATAGTGACAAGTGTGATGATGGCAGCACTTATGAATGCTGGAACATAAACACTCACATTAAAGAACACATCATATTCTCCCGTTGATAAGCACATAATATACACAACGAACAAGCCGATGAAGAATGCCAATACAAAGGCTATGGAGAGAATCTTGACATAATACATGGCAAACATACGCATAATATTGTACGCCTTTGCACCATGCATCTTGCGTATTGCCACTTCTTTCCGTCGTCCTCGTGTGTCAAGCGATACGGATGAATACATATTCAGCACAATACAAATAAGACTTACGAACATCAGTATTGCACAGCAGTTCCGTATAATATCAAACATAGAGAAATCACGAAGCCAATAGTGATATAATGACAGACATTTTATTGTTGCAGGAATACCACCATAACTCAATTCCACCCTATTCTGCAATTCTTCTTCAGTTGCACTAATATCGCCATCCTTTGGACGGAAAATTGTTGTTGAATTAAAAGTGGAAGACATCTGTGTAGAATCTGGCATCTGCATACGCAAAGGTTCAAAATCATTCACCACATAAAAGTATTCCCCATGCCATGTTGAAATATAATTATAAGCTAATGTGGATGCATAACCTACAACCTTATACATTTCCCCACCAGGAAGACAGACATTCTGCAACTTAGCCTCTTCCATCTTGATATTATATTTATCAAGCATTAGCTTAACTTTAGAAGGCTTAACAAAGACAGGTATCACGTTATTGTTTTCACGCTCTTCTTCTGAAGCCGTAGGGCGAATGTCATATTTGAGCAAATCAAACAAGTTTTCGTCTGTCATAATATATTGATAATGATATGTACTATCATCTGCTTTTATGCCTCCAAACATTTCCATTGGCTCGTATAGCATTAGCTCTCCCATCATATATTTTGATTTTGTCTCTATGGTCTTAAGTTCCATATTATCCACATTGACAGGAAGCCAATACACCGTCTTATAATTATCTATATCACCACCAATATAATAGCTGTCATACCTTGCACCTAAAGAGAACCATGCAAGCACTACGAAGTAAAGTAGAATCGAACATACAAACACCTGAAACACAAGCATGGAACTATGTTTCTTGCCCTTTGGCAGACTGCTTCGACCTACAACTGTTCCCAATGGCGAATACAAGGTACGACGGACATAGAACCAAGCTATTAAGACTGTAACAGCAAATGCCAAGGCACATATTGCAATTCCAGATTTGAAGAGAAAAGTATAATCAATATCAAACGGTTTTTGGAACACATTGTTAATAATATCACAGACATACTCTCCTACAAGAACGGACAAAACCAAGGCTATGCCCATAACAATGGTAAAAACTATTGCCACTTCGCTACAAAGCAACATGAAAAGTTGGCTAGCATGTGCACCATTACAGCAACGCAAGGCAATCTCACGACCACGAAGCATAAAAAGTTGTACCTGCATCTTGAGGAATCCGCTCACTCCAATAATAAGCACACTTGCACCAAGGAAAAGGAACAAAGGAAGGATATACTTTAAAGCCTCAGGCTCATCCGAAACATCTGCTGACAATTCATATTCTGGGAACTGACGGTGAAATGATTTAGATGCCGCCAACAAAGCCTTGTCTCCTTCTCTACCATAGTTAGAGCCATCTTCCCCTACAAAACGAATGGAATAAGTAGTACCATCTCCTTCTAAATGAAGAGAAGCATCGCTTACAATAAACAAGCCCTGTTTATCAGGGTTGATATCATTCTTATATACATCCTCTATACGGAATTGCCTACCCTCGTATGTAACAACACTACCGATAGGACTGACTTTCCTTCCAAATATCTTTTCACTTAGATTCTTGTCTATAATAACACTACCAACCTTCAACTCACTTTCTTTTCGACCTGTTATTGCAGACTCAAAGCCAAAGTATTCAAGGTAATCCTTTGTAACGAACTTTGCACCATTACTGATTGTTTTTGTTTCATTACCATCTTTTACAGATAAGTAAACCATCTGACCATAACTTTCCCCAATGACATACTTCACATTCTTGAACTTATGGTTAAGCAAATACTCCGCCATCTTTGGAGAGAAGGAATATATCCTTGTAAATGGTTCTTCAGGGGGAGAGCAAAACAATCTTACGGAGTTCGTATCCAACTGAGCCTTAGCAACAGATGTAAACAATTCTATGCCATACACACAGGCACATAGGCATACCACACCAACGGAGAGACAGAGAACGGAAATGATGTTCTGTGTCTTGTACTTTAGCAGGTTTCTCCATCCTGCCTTAAGATTATGAATGAATAATGAGTTCACGGTTATTTTGAGTTTTTAAAGTTGAGGTCCCCTCCCCATCCTCCAGCCGTCGAGCAGGGGACTAATGCAAGAGACCATTATATGTTTTGTTGTTATTGTTGAGTTAGTTATATAAGATTCGTCGTAGTTAGTTACTAATTTGAGTTCAAAGTTAGAAAGAATAATGATATTCCGAAACATTATCACTCTTTTTTTACCAATCTCACAAAGACCCACCCTATCCCTCCCTACAGGGAGGGTACTGAGTTACATTTTCCGCCAACTTATCAGCGATGGAGCATTTTTTTCTCCCCTCCATGTAGGGAGGGATAGGGTGGGTCTATTTTAATTCAGCGTCAGTTCCTCTATATCTGCAAACTTGTCGTAGCCAGTTACGATAACCTTGTCACCGGGTTTAAGTCCCGACAAGACCTCGTAATACTGAGGATTCTGACGACCTATCTCCACATCCACCTTACGTGCAGTCTTGCCATCAGGTGAGAGACGATATATCCACTTGCCACCAGTCACAGGATAGAAGTCGCCACGCGGTATGATGACGGCACGCTCTGGCTTGCCCAGCTCCATCTGTACTCGATAGCTCTTGCCAAGACGAACATTATCAGGTTTCTTGCCCGTAAAGACAAGGTCAACGTCAAACTGCCTGTCCTTCACCTCTGGCACGATGTGCGAAATAGCCATAGGATATTTCTTCTCCTGATACTGCACATTGGCAGGAAGACCCGTGGTGATGCGGTCTATATAGTATTCGCTCACGGAGGTGTGAATCTTGTACTGACTGAGCACCTTTATCTCACCTATGCTTGAACCTGCACCCACCTGCTGACCGGGGATGACTCCCACGTAGCTAAGCTGACCTGCCACCGTGGCACGGACAACGAGGTTGTCCACTCGACGTGACGTGCGCATAAGCTTCTTGTCCTCGGAATCATGGTTTGCCCTCACCATCTCACTCCTAAGACGAGTGGCAACGCTATCGTGGCGAAGGCTCTGCATCTGTAGCTTCGTCTTCTGAACCTGATACTGGTATTCCTCCTCTGCCACATCCAGTTCAGCCTTGCTCTTGATTCCCATCTTATACTCCTCACGGCTCTGTGCAAGCGACTTGTCAAGCTTAGCCATCTGATGACGGGCGTCAAGTGCCTGCTGGCGTAGGTTGATGCTCTTCTGTTCCATCTCTATCTCCTGCTGGCGGTAGTTGCGCTGGTTGTTAGCCCATGTGTCGCGCTCATCGTCAATGTTGCGCAGAAGCTCCGGATTGGACAGAACCAGAATGGTGTCGCCCACATCAACCATCTGGCCTTCCTCTGCCACCACCCTCTCCACATACCCACTCTCAAGGGTGTTGACCTTGATGGTAAGTATAGGTTGCACGATGCCTTCCACATCTACATACTCAAGGAAATAGTCGTCCTTCACATCCTCCACCTTCACGCTATCAGCATCTATCCTGAGACGACTCGGTCCAAGGAGAAGGACAATGACATAAATGGCAAAGGCTGCAAACAGCACTCCAGCCACAATATAATATCGGTAACGAATGTACCAAGGTTTCTTTGCTAAAATAAAATCCATAATATACAAAAAATTAGGAATGAGGAATTAATTGAAGCGACATTCTTTTGAAACACAGAGAACACTGAGAGCACAGAGTTAATATAAAAAACTCTTTTTTTTCTCTGAGTCCTCTGAGACCTCTGTGTTTAGAAAAAACAAATTTTACCTTCGGTGAGAAAAGTTCTTTAATTTTTTTAATTTTCGTTTCAATAAAACTTCCATGAGAACTTAAGAACTCACATCCTCCACTTTTAATTTTTAACTTTTAACTCCTCAAGGGCGATTTCCTCGCCATTGAGGAAGTCAAATCCTGTCATACTACGTATCATATAGTACAGTTGCCAGTAGGTGTAAATAGTATTGATGTAATTACGACGGGCGTTGTTCCGCTCACTTATTGCAGAGTTGAGGTCAAGTATCGAGCTACGTCCCATCACATACAACTTACGAGCCACGGCATGACGTTGTTCCGCTCTCTTGTCTGTGAGCATGGCGATGTGAACCTTCCTTGCCTGCATATTGAACTGAAGAACCGTCCGCTGCACGTTCTGGTTGAAGTCCCTCATGCCCTGCTCCGCATTGGTGTTAATAAGGTCAAGCTTCGACTTAGCCACCTTCACCCTACCCTTTCCGCGTCCCCAGTCGAGGATGGGAAGCGAGACGGATATGCTTGCATACTGCTGGTTCTCCAAGTTGCGGTAGGCCTGACTCACGTCCCTGCCCGTCTGCGAGAGACCGAGCTGCACGTATAGGTCTGCCCTAAGTCCTGCATTAGCCTTAGCCATGGCAAGTGCACTCTCGCCCTCCTTCTTCTGCAACTGGTAGTAATCGGGATCAGGACTGTTTTCACGTGCCAGTTCGAGTGCCTTCTGTAACGGAACGGCAAACTGTGGAACGCTATCCGTAAGCGTGAGCTTTATCTCCGTGCCTTGGTCAAGGCTGAGGAAAGAGCGGAAACTCTGCATCGCCTCCTTCACCTGTATCTCGGCATCCATCACGTTTGTCTCCTCGTTAAGGCGGTTTATCTCAAGTTGCAACATCTCGTTCTCCGTTATCGTGCCTATGGTGTAACGACCCTTAGCCATCTGAAAGAGAGTGTCGGCAGAGGCAAAATTACGTCGTGCCATCTCAAGGTTGTTCTGTGCCGTCATGAGCGAGAAGAAATAGGAACAAGCTTTAGCAGACAGTAGTTCGAGAGTCTCGACATATTGTTTCTTGGCTTCACGGTAGCGTATTGGCTCTATGCGTCTGTTCCACTTCAACGAGTTATAGCCAAAGAGGCTTTGCTCATAACCCACGATAAGAGGCTGTGTACTGAAAGCCGTGGTCTTCTTGTGCAGTTCATCCAGTCGGTTGAGTGTGCTCTTGACGAAGAGGCTACCACCCGTAAACGCTATGTTCTGGTTAATCTTGAGCGACAGGTCCGCTCCGAACTGCTCCTGCTGGCGAAACTCATCAGAGCCATCTGCCTGTGCAATCTTGTTTATCTGCCTATTGAAGTAAGGCGACGAACTAAAAGTTACGGAAGGCAGGTAGTCGGCACGGTAATAGCGATACTGCCAGTAAGCCGAGAGAAAAGTGTTGCGCGCACTCTGAGCCGATGGCGACTGGCTATGTGCCAGTTCTATCGTACTGCCCATATCGAGAGTTAGCGTGTCTGTCAGCATCGCCCGTGCCTTTCCCTGCCATCCGACAAGGATCATAACTATAGATATAAATCTTACTAACATTTATTCAAGTCTTTTTGTTTATTTACAGGAGTTAACTTCGTGGAGTTAAAAAAGAAGTTATATAGGAAGTTAAAATGACGAATGTCTGAATCTCAAATTCCAAATCCATTATCTATGCCTTCGGAACAAGCGTTCGGGACGCATAAATTATAAATGAGAAATTATCAATTGGAGTATCGTCTATTTAACTACAATTTAACTCCACTTTAACTACCCTATAACTACTTTTTATAGTAACTACTTTGAAGATAATCTCACTTCAGACAATAGCAAAAAGCATGCCAATGCGTTAACACTTTATATTTCTTCACGTTAAGCGAATTTCCGCATTTTACAAAACGTGCGAAACCGCACGAATGAAGTGCGAAACCGCACGGTTGGTAACAAAGAATAAAGTCAGAAAAAAGTTAGCTTCAGCTTACATCTTAATCCATGTCAAATATTGTGTCCATTTTGATATTCATGGGCGTTGTGCCTGTATGTATATATGCATGGATAAATACGATAAGCCCTAAGTGCAGGATTACGCACGCCATTGTCCTTTAAAAACGCTTAAGGATAGGCATTTTTTTGTACGCGTACAAAAAATTTTTCGTACGCGCACAAAATCATTTTCTATCGTGACGCAAATATTTTTTCTTCGGGATGTCTTTTTGAAATTCTCGTGAATCATGATTTCTTCTGCCCCATTATTTACGATAAGGTATCGTGTATACCGTGATGGAGAATCGTACAAAAGGAACAAGAACGTAAGATTCTAAACAAAATACTTAATATAAAATCCCAATGTATTGCGATTTTAATATAGACGAGTGGTCAAAGAACATACATGGGACATATCCTCAAAATATTGCAGAAAAATGGGATAATCCGTATTTTTTCACGTAAACGCACAACGAACACAACCTTTCATATAAGATGTTTTGTCGTTAAGATGAAAAGAATTACATTTGCAATCTCAAAACACCTGAAAACAGAACATAATGGAACCTAAAGGAAAAATACTTGTTGTTGACGATAATGAAGACGTACTTCTGTCCCTAAATATGCTTCTCAAACCACACACCGAGGCGGTAAGGGTGATAAGCAAGCCTGAACGCATCGTGGAGTTTATGGATTCGTTTGCCCCTGATGTCATACTTCTTGACATGAACTTCAAGCGTGACGCCATAAGTGGTGAGGAAGGATATGAATGGCTCAGCAAGATACTTGAGCATGACCCTCATGCCGTGGTGCTGTTCATCACGGCCTATGTGACTACCGAGAAGGCTGTACGTGCCATCAAGGCAGGTGCGGTGGATTTCATTCCAAAGCCTTGGGATAAGGACAAGCTACTTGGCACAATACGTAGTGCCATAGACCTTAGTCGCACACGTCACGGAGGCTGTTTGTGCGACAAGGAAGAGGAAGAAGATACGAGGGATGCCTTCGACGAATTCATAGGCGAGTCGCCAGCCATACTTGAGCTAAAGCGCCAACTGAAACGTGTGGCTGCAACAGATGCCAATGTACTCGTGACTGGTGAGAATGGTACGGGAAAAGACGTGGTAGCTCACGCACTTCACGCTCTTTCACGTCGTAGCGACAAGGCTTTTGTCAATATTGACCTTGGATGTATTCCAGACTCCCTGTTTGAGAGCGAGTTGTTCGGTCATGAGAAAGGAGCATTCACGGATGCAAAGACAACGAAGGAAGGACGCATAGAGTCAGCCGACGGCGGCACGCTCTTCCTCGACGAGATAGGAAACTTGCCTCTTCACCTGCAACAGAAGCTGTTGACGGTCATCGAGAAACGGCAAGTATCAAGGGTTGGTTCAAACAACGTGCGCAACGTGGATGTACGCATCGTCACAGCCACTAATGCCGACCTTCATGCCATGGTGAGAAATAGGGAGTTCCGTCAGGACTTGCTCTATCGCATCAACACCATAGAGCTTCATCTTCCTCCGTTGCGAGAGAGAGGGGACGACATCATACTACTCGCAAATCATTTCCTCAAGTCCTTGGCACAGAAGTACCAGATGGATTATCCATCGCTTTCAGCAGAAGCATGTGACAAGTTGCTCAAGCACTCATGGCATGGTAACGTACGTGAGTTGCAGCATTGCATGGAACACTCCATGGTGCTGTCCGACCACAATGTTCTGTCTGCCGACGACATCGTACTTGAGAAGCAAAGCACGGAGGCGACAAAGGACGAAGGCTTTCAGGACGGCATCCTGAACCTTGAAGACTTACAACGCAACGCCATTCGACGTGCAGTCTCTATATGCGACGGAAACCTGACACAAGCAGCCGAGATGCTTGGCATCACTCGTTTTGCGTTATATAGGAAGATTGACAAGTTGGGAATTTAGGAAACAGACCCTCTCCCCATCCCTCCCCCTCTATGGGGAGGGTGACTAATGCAAGAGGACAACTTTACAATAGGTCTTTTCTTAAACACAGAGAACTCAGAGTAAGGAAAAAAAATGTTTTCTTTTCTTCTAATTTGCGTGCGTTGTGCATAAAAGTTAAAAATGGAAAGATTACTTCCTTTCTGTCAGTGAGAATAGTTGGATTAAAGATTTCTTCCCTATGGTCAGAGAGAAAAGTTGGGAAGATTGGTAATTTAGCCTCCGTCAGGAGGTGGGTTCTAAAAAATTATCAGTTAATGCACATTTGCGCATCACTTCCACGAGAACAAAAAAACTTACAAACTTAAGAACTTAAAAACTCGGATTCCCATGAAACTCTTTGGCAACGACAGCACAAAGCGTCTCCGCAGGATGCTTGAAGCAATCAGGACACGCGATTTCACCCTACAGTACTCCACGGAGAAACTGTCGGGTGAGGATAAGCTATTGGCAGAGGAAATAAACTCAGTCATCAACGAGTTTCGTGACACAATAAGTCAGCAAGAGTCGCAGTACCAGTACTTCGACACTTTGTTGAACACGGTCAATGCGTTCCTCATCGTCACTAACGAGGAACACTCAGTTAAGTGGATGAACCGTCCTGCCATAGAAGGACTATGCGGATTTAAGATTAACAACATCGACGACCTTGGTTCACTAAGTCCTACGTTGCCACAACAACTGTACGAGTTGAAGCCTGGCACACAGAAGTTGATTAAATTCACCAGCATATCTGAGATTGGTAAGATGGAACAGGAATATGCCACTACCGTGGTACATTTCTACAACCAAGGCTTCTGCTACAGGTTGTACTCCATGCAGAACGTAAAACGTGTGATACAACAGAGCGAGACGGAGACGCAGCAACGACTGGTAAGCGTACTCACACATGAGATTATGAACTCGCTCACGCCTATCATATCCCTTTCGGACACTCTTCGTGACGGAATGAAAGACAACACACTTGAGCAGGATGACATAATGATGGCAGTACAAGCCATTCATCGTAGGAGCAGCGGTCTCCTAAGCTTTGTGGAGAACTACCGCAAGCTACAGAAACTGTCAGCGCCACAAAAGAGCGACATAACGGTCGGCACACTCATAAAGGACATACAAGGACTGTTCTCCACACCAGAGTTCCATTTTGAAGTGGATGACGAAAGCCTTGTAATCACCATCGACCGCACCCAGATAGAGCAGATGCTCATTAACCTACTCAAGAATGCGAAGGAGGCTTGCGAGCAACAGCATAACCCAATGATTTGCTTACGAGTGAGTGCACAGAACCACAAACGTGAGGTTCTGTTCTCCATCTCGGATAATGGCGAGGGCATATTGCCAGAGGTACAGGAACGCATCTTCACTCCGTTCTTCACCACCAAGCAAGGTGGTTCAGGCATTGGCCTCAGCATCTGCAAGCAGATTGTGACTCTACACGAAGGAACGATAAACGTATCGTCCGACATAGGCAAGGGAACAAGATTTGACATAATATTGCCGACGAGGTAAGCCCCCTCCCATCCTCCCCGAGGGGAGGTGACTAATGCAAAAGCAAACCATATTTTGGCTTGCCCACATCCATGAGTTCCAATAACGCAACTGGTGCGCTCCAAATAATAATTGGAGCGCACCAGTTTGTAAATATTAATGCCTAATTTCAAATTAGCTTTCATTCATTCTGCAAGGTTGATTTTACCTCCAGCAGTTTCTTGACAGGAATCATGTACTCGTGGAACTCGTCATAGCTCATGTCCTTGAGATAGATTGCTCCATAAGTGCGACGAAGCATCAACTTGTCTGAACCATAGAAATAGTCCTCGCCTACAATCTTGCAGAGGTCAGTGTGCTGGTCAACCCATACCTTCTGTGCGAGTTCGCTGAAAGGTCCATCATACTCGTAGCTTGGGAAGTCTGCTGAACGCTGGCTAAGATAGCACGTGTCAAACATATTCTTTAGCACGGCAAATGAGTTGAGCGAAACAGGTATGATGGTGTTCACATCATTTATATTATAGCGTGACCACACGTTACGATAGCCCCAGATGCGCAATGGCACGTCAGGATGCTCTGCATGATACTTGTCTATGGCTTCGCTTAATGCTATGAGTGTCTTGAAGTGGGTGTCCGGACCACTTCCCTCTGGGTCGAGCGCAAGGCTGACAATTGTTGGCTTAACCCTCTCCAGTAACTCATACGCAGGCTTTACGTCATGCTCAAAGTCTGGATAGTGTGGGAAGATATCGTCACTATAGAATGGAAGACGGAGGTGGTTCACATGGTCTGTACCAATACCGAAGTGTGCCCATACGAGTTCGGCTTCTATCTCGCGCAGCCATCCCTTTGCAAGGTGGAAGTCCTCTGGTTCCCTGCGTCCTGCCTCAAGGCTGTGTATTGTCTCCAACTGTCCTGCAACGAATGAAGACAACTCGTAGTCGCTCTTCAAATTACGGCAAGCTACCCACTTACGTGCAAGACGACGCGCAATGGCAAAGTTCTGCTTTGACGTGTCCTGAGTGGCAACTCCCCTAAGGTAGAGTGTTATGTCATCCTCGTATGTTGTGGTAAAGAGTGACGCAATATTATGTTCCTTAAGGTAAGCCAACTGTGGATTGACGTGTTCAAGGATGTGCTCATACACGCTCTGCAGATAGTCGGTAGTCACTGATGTGTAACCACTTGTGCAGTATGCAAAGTAGTTCTTGATATTCTTTGAGCGAACAAGATGGTGGATGTATGGGAAGTAGGCAAGCTCTATGTCATCATGATGAGGACCTGTGTGGAGTATGGTCTCATTCTCTGGCATGACAAGTCCCTTCTCAATCTTTGCCTTGACCTCCTCCGGCTTTGGACGAGGAAGCGCATTCCTGTTCTCGGAAAGAACAACGGCTGATGCAGCAGTAATGAAGAATCGTGCGTTTGGAAGTTTCTGGAGGCAAGTGGCAGGATATTCCTGTGTAGGTGCGTTAAGCACAGAACCAGCAACGACTTTTGCCTTTGACTGACCTGCTGCAATAATGACAGCCACGCAGTCAGGATTGTACGTGATTGTCTCAAGTCCCATTGTGATTACCGCTTTCTTCCTGACAAGGGTAATACCGCCAAGGTCACCTGCTGCCGCAGCCTGTGTCTCATAGTTGACTCCGGTGAGACGAGTATGAGAGAACGGACTTGAACCCTTGACGTTAAATGCTATGTGGCCATCAGGACCGATGCCACCAAGGAAGAATCCGATGCCACCAAGTGCACGAATCTTGTTCTCATACTGCGTACAGAACTCGTCGAAGAGACGTATTGCACGTTGCTGGTACATCTCCTCCTTGTTATTGGCAATACGCATTCGGAGTGACAGGTCAACCACACCATCCACGAATACCTCGCTCATGTTCTTAGCTCCGCCAAGTAGCTCCTGCTCCTTTTCGTTGAGGAAGTACGTATTTATAAGGTGCGTCTTCTCTGGGTCAAAGCCAAGCATCTCGATATAGTATTTCTTTACGAAATAACGGAACGAGCGTTCATGCTCTGGATTGATAGGGAAAAACTCATCCAACTGGAAGAAGTGCAGGGATGAGAAGTCTGGCTTCTTGAGTCCAAGCTTACCTATGATGCCCTTCGTTGATTCATACTCCCAGTTATCAAGGTAGTATTGCATCCACTTGATAAAGAACTCTGGTGTCTTTCCCGTAGGAAGTGCAACCACGCCACCAGGGTTGTTGCCTACCCACTCAATAAAGCGTAGTGCTGTCAGCTGTCCTAACACCACGTAGTTTTCCACCGTCAAGACCAGAGTCTTGCACTGCCTAAGATTCTCTGAAAATGTTGGGTCGAGAGACTGGAAATACTCCTCGACCTTGCTTTCTGTTGTGTACTTCATTATTTTAAGACTTTGTTTTAGGTATAGAGATTTTTTAGTGTGGCAAATATAACGAATAAATACTATTCACAAACATAAAATTGTATGTTTTTCACATATAATGTAATTTTTAGATTACACTCATTTTTTAGTACAATGAAAAAATGATACCTTTGCGTCGTCAAAATAAAAAAAGACTAACGACTAACGGACACTTCCAATGAGATGGTTGTGAAAGTAGTTTATCCTTCCAAGTATTTTCTAAATCAGGCTATCCGCTAAGTAGGATTGCCACAAATTATTATTAATAACTAACTAATAACAAGTTTTTTATGCATTTTAAGAAAAGTGCGCTTATGGCACTCGTAGTAGTGGCATTAGGCATCGTGTCTTGTACACAGGAAGATGAAGCGTTAAATGTACAGACAAGCGAGGAGATTGCAAGTGACGGTGACATCACTGTGCTCGAAGAGAATGTAGTAAACGGACAGGAGTTGTTCAGCGACGCAATGAGCGGAATGGAGCAGCTCAAGGGCAGCGAGGCTTACGACGCCCTCAAGGAGGCCTTTGACAAGGCAGACAACAGCAACGCAGACGCACAGACACGCGGAATTTCCCTCGGTCTCTACAAGACAGTAAAGGTGGAGTACACAACCACTGACCAGGACATGAAACCTGTAAAGGCTTCTGCCCTCATCGTTTATCCAATACTCAAGAAGATTAAGCAGGTTATGCTTATCAATCACGGAACACAAGTAGGCTTCATGATGGTTCCTACTAAGTTCACATCTGCAGAGGCTATCATGGCTGCTACTGGTTCACTCTGTATCATGCCTGACTATATCGGTCTTGGCTCTACAAGCAACCATGCAGACCTCTATCTCAACCACGATGTTCACGGACGTACAAGCGTTGACGCTCTTCTTACTCTCCTTGACTATGCTAAGGACAAGAAGCTCAACCTCGACAGCAACTACAAGACTACTATCCTTGGTTACTCACAGGGTGGTTCTGTATCTCTTGCATCACTTCGTGAGGTTCAGCGTCGCGACAAGGCTACTCAAGCTCGCATCCGTCTTGACAAGGTGTTCTGTGGTGACGGTCCATACGACCTCAGCCGTACATTCCAGACTTACATTGAGGACTATGAGCAGGGCAAGAAGATGGGACTTGGCGCTGTGATTCCTATGGTAATCAACAGTATGTTCAATAGCTATCCTACAGAGATGGGCATCTACAACTATCGTGACTTCTTCACAGACAAGTGCTGGAAGACTGGTGTTCCACAGGCAATACGTGAGAACCGTGAGGGTGTACTTGACGTAGTTGCAAAGCTTAACGGATGGAAGCTCGGCGAAATCTTCAACTTCGACTATTGCAACGCACAGCCAGAAGCACTTGAGACTCTTATCCGCATGATGGACCGCCAGAACCTCTGCAAGGGATGGACACCAGAGTACAAGCTCAAGCTTCTCCACTGTAACCCAGATGGCGTAGTTCCTTTCAGCAACTATGAGGAGGCTGTCAAGTACCTCAAGAATGACAAGGTGACTACAGAAGAAGTAAGCATCAACACAAACCTCATCAGCGACCCACTCCTCCAGCATGTTTACGGTATGCTCGTAATGCTCAAGGAAGTATTTGCCGACGAGTATTAATAATAGAGATTTTATTCTTTTGTTAGATTATACAGGGGAGTCAAATGGGCTAACGCTCGCTTGACTTCCCTTCTTTTGTGCAGCATTCAATAATATATCTGTACAAAGGTATAGAAACAGTACATTAAAGGTATTCTGAAAGCGATGGTAATTATGTACTTTTTGATGTTCAATATATCTTTATGATTTACATCCTAATTAGCCAACAAATTAGACTATTGTTACAAGGAAATTGGATACATTTATCATATTTGCAAAGAGTGGTATTTGGACAAAAATAGTATGCAAAGACATAAATTGACGTTCTGAGACTGGACTCTGACAAATAAATCGGCTTTTAATTTGGACGCAGTTTGCGGCAAAAACGGGGCAAAATAATACCAATTCGCATCGAAAATTGGTTCAAACGGATAAAATAATGGTGGTAAAACGTAAAAATAACGAATATGAAACAAGAATCAAGTCACATTTGTAGTTATGTTGTATCTGTGGACGATTTTTTGCCGTACCTTTGCATCAGAAATTTTAAGACAAAGGATATACAAGTTGTTTTTAATATATAATAGAATTGAATTTGGACTTACTAATGTAACTGTAATGTAGTTTTTGGAATTGGGAGCGAATTTAAGATTGTAATCAGGAAATTTATAAAAATTTTGGACAAGAGAATGAATGAATAGAAGATTATGTGTGGATTGACTTTAGTTGAAAGATGAACAAGGAAAAAGTTATTATTAATATAAGGATGCTTCCAAAATTTTATCAATTGGGATAAAAAGGATGAGGACAGTCGCTGATGACTTTCCTCTTTTTTTTGTTTATATACCAAAGTAACTAACTAGAAATACTATTTTGGGAGAAAACGGTTATGATGAAAATATAAGAAAGCACGTGCTGATGGAAGTGCGATATTATCGTCAATATACTTCAAGATTTGTTGAGGAAGTGGACGACGATTGACAAGAATATTATTATATATAAGGTGAGTGAGTACAAAGTCTTTCTGAGCCTGTGAACTATCAAGTGTGACAAGAAGACGACGGGTCGCATCAAGCCGCGAGAGAAGAGACGCTGTAGTTGTAGTATTATCACTGGAACTTGATGATGAAGAAACGGCTGCGATGGCAGCATTACCACTAGATACATTTTGCTTGATTTCAAGCAAAGTGTTGGTATAATCATACATGAAGGATGTAAGTGCATCCGCGATTGTTAGTGGCTCAGGCAGATTACGCCAATAGTTGGCGGTCATATGCTCGATGTACGACTGCGGAATGACGCTGTCACGTGAATAGAAGCATGCTTGCACGAGGTCACGTGCAAGTGTCATACGGTAAGAATCCGTCTGGTAGTCGAGATAGCGACGTGAAATATTAGGATGTGCAGTATGGATGGCAGTAAGATGTGCTTCGTGTATATGTGCCACACTGTCACTTTGGGCAAGGAGTGGAAGAAGTTCTACACCTTGCGAAATAATGTAGCCCATTGTAGCGTAGCAAGTCTGCATAGAGAGAAGCTCGTTCTGCAAACGTGAGTCAGAGCCCATCCATAAGCGATGGCCAGTGAGGAAGTCATAGACAAAGAAATAGGTGTGCCCCGGTTCAACTATTGTTGAGATGTCAGAGCGGTCGTAGTCGAAGTAAATCTCTGTTGTGTTGACAACCGGGATGCGAAGTGTGAATCGTCCGTCGGCAGAGAGAGGTGTAAGTATGGACTCATGACGGTTCATAAATGGATTATTGATGAAAGTACGTATGTTACGTCCTTTGTTCCATGCATACTCAGGCATGTCTTTAAGCCACCCTTGTATGGTGATAGTATCAGTAGCACCGTAATCGTTGGTTGCAAATCCTATGCGATCGTCTGGTACGGGATAGTCTGGAAGTGTGTGTGTAATGATTGGGCTACACTGAACAGGACTTGCCTTTCCAATACGAATGGCACGTTGTCCTGCCTTCATCTTGCCTACGGATACTGTGGTTCCGTCTTTGAGACAAAAGACATGATTTCCATTCTTTTCTGTGTGAGTGATTATGTCAACAACTTGGTTGTTGTATATCATTTTATGTGGCGTAATACCAAGTAGCCACTCGCCCGTAGCATCATTACGCCAATAAGTGTCCGCAAGTCCTTCGGGAAGAAGGCTTGAACTACGTATGTTACGTATGAAGCATCCACCAGGTTCGACGAGATCGAAAGCGCTGACACCAAGTGGCATTGCCTCAAATGTAAGCTTTATGTCCATGGATGAAGTGGTCATCTTTGTCTTCTCGCCAAGGTTGATGCCAGTGGCTTTGATGACAGGGAACTGATAACCATCATATGCAAGATGCACTTGTGGTGCAATGCAGAACTCGTAACCACGATACAGCTGCATGTGTATGAGTATCTCTGTGCGGTCGGGGAAGAAGGACACACTTTCTATGGTTGCTCCACGCATATTAGCATAGCCCCACATAACATCCTTCCAGACAATATCTTCGGGCACGGCAGCCTTGCGCACTCGCGGCGATGGGCTTGCGTGATGCGAATCGAGGTTAGCTATAGCTGCGTTTGCTTGCGCAGACGAACAGAATAGCATGACGAGCAAAAGGATTATAAAGGCAGGATGCCTTGATGTTAATGCGTAATGTTTCATATTCATATATATGGGTTAGTTTATACTTCTTTACGATGTTAGTTTGTCAACAACTGTAACTGTAAGTCTTGTAATGGCAAAGATAACACTTTCTCTTCCAATTTCAACAACATTTCATCAATAATTACACTTTGAAAACAAGATGAACACTAAAAACTACCAAGAACATAGGTAATCTTAAACACAGAGAGCACGGAGGGCACAAAGAAAAAGTAGAGATTTTCCCTATAAAACTCTGTGACGCTCCGTGCTCTCTGTGTTGGGGAAAGGGACAAACTCACTTCAGGTTACTGAGAAAAGTGGCCAGTGATTCAAGCTGACGAGGATCGGCATTAACGTCGAGATGCTTGCCGTTGCGGTCAAAGAGATGGTAGGATGGAAAAGAAGAAACATGGAGATAGTTTTCGATTGCATCTTGTTGGTCGGTCGAGAGACGGTAATGGACTATGTTGTCGCCAACGAGATTGTACGAGCGTATTACATCCTTCCAATCGTCTTCCTTACTACGACTGCATAGATAAAGATAAACGATGTCATAGTCTTTGAGCCGTTCAAACTCTTTGTAACTTTGCGAAAGAGCGTCAACACATGGACGGCACCACGTACCCCAAATGTCAAGAAGGACTATCTTTCCCTTGTAAGGCGATATGATTTCACGGAGCAACTTCTCACCTTCACTTATGTTTTCAAGCTTGACGGCAGACTTGAAACTTACGGAATTGTCAAAGTCACTTTGTTCGATGGCAAGATACTTGTCATTCAAGGAGCGAATGTAAGATCGTGCAGTAGGAAGTTTCACATAATCCATCAAGAAAGACATCTCTCCCAAAACAAAAGAATGACGGAGTTTATTTATATCATTATACGCCAAACGTGTAAGCACAAAGTCTCGCAAGTATTCATCACAACCCACGGATTCACAACTTGAAAGGACTCTATAGTAATTAGACAACCAATCTGCCTTAGAATGGTCTTTATATTTTAATATTTCTCTACATTTTTTTGCCAAGTCAGATTCCATGAATTTACTATGAGCCTCCTTAAATTCTTCACCATCATACTTACTGAGAAGGATACGCTCTTCACGGGCTTTACGCTCAAAGAGTGCAAGTTCTTCATCTGTGATTTGTATTTCGCCTCTTTCCTTAAGCTTACGAAGAATATATGGGGTATCCTCCAAGGTTGAGAAGACATATTGCTTACCATTATAAACCACTCGCTTAGAATAAAGCATAATATCCACATAATCTGTGAGAAACATCGACGCGACATGATGAAGCGTAAATGGCTTTGGGACAGAGTGCCAGAAAGTAGAAGTAATATAATCCAGATACTCATGCGGTGCAACGTTAGACTGAGTGTAGAATGGTGCCTGAGCCATATCGCGTGCCTGATACATACGGTAATAGTCTTCACAATATTCCTTAAAACGACGTGATACCTTGGGATGTTCCTGTAGTGTTGCCCTATAATGTTTCATCTGTTCATGGTAAACACTATCCGTTGATGCCCAGAAAGACATAAGGTTCTGATGCTTGGACAGAGACTTGAAATCATTGCGAGCAGTAGAAAGAGGAAGGCTTAGTAACTCATTCTGCAAACGGCAGTCCTGTCCCATCCAAAGAATTTGTCCTGTCTTGAAGTCATGTAAAAGAAAGTATGTATTTCCTGGTTCCATAACAGAGAAGATATTACTACGATTGCCATCAATGAAAACTTCCATAGTATTGAGTATAGGCAAGCGTAAAGTGAAACGACCGAGTGAGTCCATCGGTGCTGACGTCTTCTCTCTCTTGCAAGTAAAGAAATTGTCATACACAACGCTTACTTCACGCCCCTTCTCCCAGTCTTCGGTACTCATGTCCTTGAACCATCCCATGATGGTGATGGTATCGACTGACTGGCAACGAGTATCCACAAAGCCAGAACGAATGTCGCGAATTGGGTAATCAGGAAGCGTAGGCGTGGTAATTTGGTCGTACTTTACAGGATTATCATATCCTATGGTGATAGGACGCCTACCATCCTTAAGCTTGCCAATCTTCACAGGAAGACGGTCAGCAAGAACAAGGTCGTAGGTGTCGTTCTTCTCTCGCATGGAAAGAATTGGAATCACCTTATTATTATATATAATGTGTCGGGAAGTAATGCCAAGAAACCAGTCGCCCGTGGAAGGATTGAGCCAATAAGTGTCAATGATGCCTTGAAAAGATTGGTTGTTGTCCGACTTCTGTGCACGCATAGTAAGCGTGGTAAGGAGAAACAGAATAACAAGGAGTGCATGAGCACATGGTGTTGTTTTTTTCATATATCTTGAGTTAGTTAATTCATATTATACCAGAAAAGCATGGAAGTCTTACACGATACTAAATTAAAGCTGTCATAAAAGCAGATAAGTAAAAGGTAGTATCTTCCGCCCTTGAAATCCAAGTAGGAAATCGCGGACGAAAGATACCGAATTTTTGCGATAAGTACACTATGGTTATCGCTTCTATATATTGAGAAAGGGGGTTATCTTATGATAATCTTGTGTGATGCAACATTGCCTTGTGCATCAACAGCCTTTAATACATAGATGCCAGCAGGAAGTGTTGGCAAGGAAACAGTGGCGAATGTGCCGTGAAGCTGTTCCGCACAGACAGGGCTTCCAGAAACTGAATATACGTTAAGGCGACTGAGGTCTGCATTTGACTGGACATTGACTACCCCACCTCCCACGTATGCAATGGTAATTCCAGAGTCAGATGATGAAGTAACAACATCATTGATACCAGTGTAGAATCGCTCTGGTGCCATGTACTGGAGGATGTCGCTTCCACAAATATTGGCACTACCAGGAGTAGGCTTGTTCATGGTGATTGAAGAAAGTCCAGCATCAGGGAAGAGTCCGTATGACTGGATGCCGTCGTGCTGTGAGTATGTGAGAGTGTCAGCATATTCCACATCATCGTCGCCATACATTGCAATCATGACTACACCTTCCTCGCCCTCAAGCTTGAAGTTAGTGTGAATGTCTGTTCCAATGTTGTCCTTCTTGTCACACCAAATCACCTTGAATCCGTGTGCAGGAATGATGGTGTTGAGACGAGCGTCATCGACTGGTACCTGATACTTCTTCGCCTTTGTGAGATTGTCCGTGATGTAGAGTCCAGCAATGTTTACGGCAGAGTCGGTTGGGTTGTAAAGCTCAATCCAGTCGCTCTTCTTGAAATAATCGCTCACGAAGATGTCGTTGGAAGCACTTATCTCATTCACTACAACAGGCTTACGCTGCTGTCCACTTGCAATAAAGTCGTTCTCGTCCATCTTCACCCAGTTGGCAACAAGACGGTAAGAAGCCTTTGTGAGTTCAACAGAAAGGTCTGTGTAAAGAATCTCACCACCCTTGAACATTGACCAACCAAGGAACTTATAACCTTCAGGTGCGGAAGTAGTGATAGTGACATCGTCGAAGACCTTACCAGAATAGAAGGCATAAGGAATCTCCACATCGTTAAGGAAGAGTCGAGCCTCTGGAATGTTCACAGAGAGGACGGCTGTACGCTCCTTTGAAATCTTCATCTTAGAGTATGCCTTGAGCTGTGTAAAACGATTGTTGTTCTTATCAGTAGTGAAGAAGCCCTTGACAAGAGAGTAACTATTATCACAACTTAATCCGTCTAAAGTAAGACCACTATTCATTGTCTTGCGCATCTCGTCGAGGATTGGTTTAGCATAATTCGTTGAGAACACTGAACCTGCTACCACGCAGTAAGTATCAATGAACTGGCGACGGAATTTGTCATTGTTCAACATATTGAGGAATATGGTAACGAGTTTTATTTCCTGTGTAATTTGGTCTCCACTTTCCCAAGGAGTACGATAGTCACCTAATAGAGGGTTAAATTCGTAGATACGCTTCTTCTCGAACGCCGTGAAAGGATTCTCCGTCACCTGATTGGTCTGGTCGAGGTCAAAGAGAACGAAGTGGAACTTGCCGTCATGTACAGAGCGGAAAGCCTTAACATTGTTCTGTGGCCAGTCTTTGTTGGCAAGAAAAAGCTCAACAGCCATATAGTTGATAAACTCATCCATATCAACAAGGTCACATATTTCCTTGAAGACCACTGGATCAGCAGCATTGGCAGAGATGTCGTACCAGTGATTATAAGCATCAGACGAACCTTCCTTCTGAACATAGCCCGAATCTGGAGACATCTCGAACTGGTCTATCTCATCTGTGTCGTAGCCATAGTTAGAGTATGCGTAATGCTTATTGTTAGGTTCACGCATATTTAGCAAGTACTGGTACTTACCATTGAAGAACACATGTACTGGCTGCCAGCACTGAGTATTTACCGCCATACCTGAACGACGTACAATCTCTTGGATTGAAGGGTCTATAAACTTGCATTGAGTTAGAACATCATTTCCTCCATTGCGGATCTGCAAAGCCTTATGACGAATATTTGGCTTGGCTGTAAAGAAAGGATAATCCATCGTTTTAAGTCCCATATAGTACTTATTAGCTTTCAGCTTGAAAGAGTGAGGAGTCCATGCACGACTCCAACCTCCGCACGCACTCATATCCACTTCCTGACTAAGTGCATACTCACCATCGGCAGTTATGTATTCAAAGTTAACAGGACGCTCCCAGTCCATGTTCCAGTTGCAGGCATAACCACGACCATTACCAGGACGGCCATTGTAACCCTCAACAAAAATACCTCTTTCCGAAGATGTCATATTGGCTTGGTCAGTCACAATGTTAATGACAGGGAACACATAACGCTTGTCCTTCTTGATGTAAGAACGAGTGACAACATCACTGTTGAGATAGCCATCCTTCTGAGTAATGGCACGGAAGACTGCTGTTTCTTTGAGTGAGAAGACGGAATCTGTCTGTATCGCCTTGCCATGCATTATGGTTGGAGTAGTACCATCAAGAGTATATATAACCCATGAACCTTCTGGTACATGTATAGTAACATCCTTAGTACCAGTGAAGAAACCTCCAGGCTCGGAGAATGTTGGTGCCTCGGCTTGTTCCGAACCATAGAGATACTCTAATCCCTCTCCCCATGCTCTGTTTTTAGATGGTAAAGCACACATACGCCACTCATCAGTTCCAAGTGTACGAACATACGAAGTACGCGCAATAGACTGAGGATAAGCAACACTATCAATAACCTGTTCGCCGTCTGTAACATATATAGTTCCACCCTCATACTTGAGCTTGAAGTCAATCATCGTAGGAGAGAAAACAGGATCATAATGATCAAACTCAACACATATAAAACTATTAGGACTAACTATGTTAGACTTATCAGTTCCAGCACCAACAATCTTTGCCTTCTTGAGGTTTGCCTTGTCGTCAGTAACGTAGAGTCCGTTTAGGTTAACGAACTTATTGCTCTTATTATACAACTCAATCCATGAGCCATAGTTGTACGAAGCGTCCAAGTTCATATCAAGGTCAGACACACATACCTCACTAAGTTCAATATTCTCATTTGAAGCATCAATATTTCCCTCAACAACAACATGATATGTAGCAGACACACCAGAACCATCCATTGCTGTCATGGTTATATCAGCCTCACCTTCAGCCACACCATAAACATTGCCATCAGAATAAACAATTGCCACGTCTGGATTGCTTGAAGTCCATAAGTACTTCTTAATTGAAACATTTTCTGGAAAATAAGTAAAGTAATTATATGCATACTTGCCTTCAGCAACAGTAAAATCAGACTTGTCAAAGACGATGCTCTCGTGTTTAGTCAAAGTACCTTGGAACTCAAGCTTTATTCCACCAAAGACGAAGAAGCCATTGCTATCGTAAGTTTGGAGAATAGGCTCTATGTACATATACTCGTTAGTAACAGTAAACACAACAGTCATCGCATAAAGCCCCTTGTCAAATCTTGCCTTTGCACCCTTGACACTTCCTGGGACATACTTACCTTCTGCCACCATGACATCATCATCACTCAACTTCTCGTCAGTCACACCTGAAGAAGCACAAGGAATTTGAATCTGGCGCATATTTCCTGCATAAAAATTATAAATTGCCTTACTGTTTCCCTTGTACGAAGTATTCTTGCTCTTATTGTAATCACTTGCAGCAGAGCCATCACGGTAATAACCATAGATAGTCATACGATATTTACCCTTAGGCAAAGCAGTAACCAGTTGATACATATCAAACTCACCACCTGCACTGAATCCAACAGCGCCGTCCGTCTTTTCCTTAGGTTTAGATGACACGTACCAGCCGTCCGTGCTACCATTCTCAAATTTTGCATTTGTAAAGAGGACATCTGTGAAATCTGTCCATTCCTGTGCGTTTGTTACTACACAAATAACAAAGCAGATTAATGTTAATAATTTTCTCATTTTTGTTTAGTTAAGAATTACAAACCTCAAAGTTTTGAATTCTGATTAAGTACTAAGGTTGTTAATTAGTGACAAAGTTACACTTTATCTTTCAAATACAAAACATTTCCAACAAATATTCAACCACATTTCCTTAAATATTATCTCTCATGTCCAAATTTTGTACACTTTCGCGACACACGTCCTTTACGATTCCCCAAAAAGTAAAGCCTGTTGCTTGTGAAAGCAACAGACTTCGCATTTATTACCAATTTTTAATTTATGTATGATAACTCTTATGATATTTCCTTTTTCTCTTATGCTTATACCATGAGAGCTGCAACCAAAGCAAGGATTGCATAGAACTCAGGAAGAGCTGCATAAATCATTGTTGGAGTCTGAACATCATGTCCCTGAGCCAAGCCCTGGATACCTGCTGCACAAACCTTACCCTGACGGATTGCAGAGAAAAGACAAGTGATACCAACACCAAGTCCGATACCGAACAAAAGCGCACCCTTAGAAGGATCTGCGAGCAAGTCCTTTGTCATAAGGAATGCAACGAATCCATAAAGACCCTGAGTTGCAGGAAGTGCTGAAAGCACCATGTAACCAGAAGACTTAGAAGGGTCTTTCTTAAGAGCTCCTTCTGCTGCAGAACCAGCAATAGTTGTACCATAACAACTACCAATACCAGCAAGTCCCAACATGAGACCAAGACCTAGATAACCTAAAATTAAATCCATAATTGTGTATTTTTAAAATTATTATTACTTTACTATTTATTAACACTCTTGAAAGGCTTATATTCAACACCCTTTCCTTCATATCCTGCATTCTTGAAATACTCCACGAAGTTAAGACGAAGTGGATGAACGAATGCAGAGATTGCAGACATCAAAAGGTTGAATATGTGGCCAATAACATATACGAGGAATGCTCCGACACAAGCAGCTCCGCCATTTGCGCCAATCATGTCGCCAATCATGTTGAATGCTCCTCCAAGCATACCTCCAGCAAGACAAAGTGCATAGAGACGTATGTAAGAAAGCACGTCACCCATAAGACCAGAAGCCATATTGTATGTGTCATACAATCCTGCAAGAGGATTGACGAGAATACCAACAACAGGTGACTTAACGATTCTGCCAACATTATTGAGCAAGAAGATTGCAATAGCACTTACGCCACCGATGCAGATGAGAACCAACTTTGTAACATCCTCTGGGAGTCCAAGTACAAGGGCAATCACGCCAAAGACGATGCCTCCGACCAAAAGGAGAACCCAGCCCCATGTACTGATTTGGCTTGCAAATCCTTCTTTCTTTGTATAGAGAGCAGCCTTGATGACCATGGCAAGACAAATATGGAACACACCAATACATATTGCAGCTGCCATCTGTATTGAATAAGACGTTCCAGGAACATTACCTTGCAACCAAGTAAGGAGACCGCCCAACATTGTGTCCGAAGGAATCCATCCTGCCTCAACGATGTTGATGCCAAAGAATGTGCCAAGCAAGAAGCCGACGATTGTCGTTGCAACACCAAGAGCACAAATCATACTCTCACAACCATCGAGCATTTCACCTATAATAGGAACTTTCTTTGTCTTTCCTGCCATTCCAAGCAAGCCATAGAGAGCTATGACTATACCATAACCAGCATCACCCATACATATTGCGAAGAACAATGTGAAGAAAGGAGCGACTATAGGAGTTGGATCCCATTCATTATATGATGGGAAACCATACATCTTAGTCAATCGTTCAAACATTCTTGAGTATGGGTCATTATTCAACTGAATAGGAACGACATCTGTATCAACAGCATCGCGTACCTCATAATAAGCTACAGAACCCTTGAGGAAAGAATCTATCTCTGCTTCCTTTGTCTCAGGATACCATCCTTCCACTACCATAATCTTCTTATCGGCAGCAAGAGATGTAGAATACTGAGCCTTAGCAACAGCAAGTTCATTTATGAGCTGAGTCTCGTAAGCCTTGATGTCAGCAAGATGACTCATTGCAAGTTCCATCTTCTGCTCCTCAAGAGCTGTCAAAGAATCATGAAGCTCATTTATGCGCTGAATACATTCCTCAAGTGACTTCTCTGGCAACTGTACCTGCATGGCAGGAACCACATCCTCAGAGTCAACATAGTCGTAGTGAACAAAGTAAATAGTCTTACCCTTCTTGCTCACAAGACCATCCGCATACTCTGGATGCTTGTGCATAAAGTTACCTGATGCCTGATAGAAAGATAACTTGATACCCTTCTCCTCCAGTGAAGCAACACGATTCCTATCGAAAGAGCCCCAAGGAAGAAGTGTCTCATAATCCTTCTGGTATCTTTGAAGCTCCGCATTGTTCACGGCGATGGAGTCGATGATACTATCATAGAGCACAAGATACTGCAAGGCACTTATTGCCTTACCCTCCTTTGTCAAGTCAGTCTTGTTACCGACAAGCTTAGTGAGAGCCTCAATAACAGCATGCACACTCTTGATATTATCTTCCTTCTCGCGTATTTCGTCAGATGATTGCAGTCTTTCTGCCATGCTTTGGTCATTACTTTCCTGAACATGTATAACACCTAACTTCTGGAGAGATTTGAGGAACTGGTCATATTCCTTATAATAGATAAGGAATGTGAGTTTTTTCATTTTCTGAATCATACGCTTTCCTCTGCCTCCTTTCTTGCTCTTTTCTCCTGAAGTGACTTCAGGATCTTCTGTGAAGACTTAGAGAGGTTCTCCTCATCTTCCATGAATCGCTTAATCTTGCGCACAGCCTCCTGATAACCCGGAATCTGAACCTTCTCGAAGAGGTTCACCTTCTGAGTCGTCTTCTTGCGTGCATGATCAAGAAGATTAAGTTTGGCAAGTACAAACTCTCGCTCTACCGCAGTCTTTGCAAGACCTTGGAGAAGCTTGATGCCGTCAAAGTACCACTTAGGAGAGCTGAACAAACCGAAAGGACGAACCTCAAGGCTTATGTTGGTGAGAATAGGGACACGGACACCCGCAATCTTCTTCACATCAAGCACAACATCCTTGAGTGACACGAGGCTTACATCGAACTCTCCCCAGAGAGCGTACATTGACTCGTATCCGCCAATCTGTTCCTCCAGTTTCTCTTCAAGTGCTATGGCATCTTCCTTGCACTTCTTAACCTCAAGACGAAGAGCTGTCTCCTTACTCTTAATGATAGGGAGAGTCCTCTGCCTCATCTTGAGATTCTTCTCAATCTGCTGAAGCGATGTTTTATTGTATTGAAACTTTATCATAATTCAAAATTCATAATTCATAATTCACAATTAAGTTTTAACAAAATTGGAATCATCAACTATTGAATGTGCTTTTTACGATTGAAGTTAATATTTTTATTAATTCAGTACAATCTCTTTGAATACTTTCATATTCATCTTTTGAGATATAATCTGACTCATAAAGCAATTCTAACCAATACTCACATTCACTTGCTTCTTTAAGTGAAATATTTAATTTAGCTCCGAAATCTGCTCTGCTTTGTCCTCGAAGTGCTTCTTTCACATTCGCACCTATACTTTTCCACATCTTAACATTTGCTTGGAAAGAACATGTTCTTTCTTTGTTTCAGTAAGATATTGGTACAACTTTATAGAACGAATAGCAAAAGACTTACTCTTTGCAACAACCACATTATCATCCAAGCTTTTCATTGCGAAGCCAAATTATGAATTGTGAATTGTGAATTATGAATTAAGAATGCCAGTAAATATCCGTAAACTCTTTCTTGATGTTTACTTCCTCAATCTTGAAGTACTTGACGAACAATCCCCAAGTAACATCGAGCATCTCGGTAGTATCAAGGTTCACGTCAATTGCAAGAAGCTTGTTTGCATATTCCTTTGCGAAGTCAAGACAGCGGTTGTCGTAATCCGTGAGGTCGAAACCGTTCTCAAGCTTAGTCTTCGCATTAGCAGCATCTGAGTAAAGACGGATGGCAGCATTCATAACCTGTGAATGATCCTTACGTGTCTTCTTTCCAGAAACAAGCTGCTTCAAACGTGAAAGTGAACGGAATGGGTCAACGATAACCTTACCGATATCAGAATCACGACGAAGGAACAACTGACCCTCTGTGATGTAACCAGTATTATCAGGAACGGCATGAGTAATATCACCACCGTTAAGAGTTGTAACGGCAATAATAGTGATAGAACCACCACCTACGCTCTCTGGGAACTGTACTGCCTTCTCGTAAATCTTTGCGAGGTCAGAGTAGAGTGAACCTGGCATAGAGTCCTTAGAAGGAATCTGGTCCATACGGTTACTTACGATAGAAAGTGACTCTGCATAAGATGTCATATCCGTAAGAAGGACGAGAACCTGCTCATGCTTCTCTACAGCGAAGTACTCAGCAGCTGTAAGAGCCATATCTGGAATAAGGAGTCGCTCTACGGCTGGGTCCTCAGTTGTATTCATGAAGGCGATGATACGGTCAAGAGCACCTGCATTAGAGAAGGTATTCTTGAAGAAGTAGTAGTCATCGTTAGTCATACCCATACCACCAAGGATAATCTTATCTGCCTTGGCACGAAGAGCAACCATAGCCATTACCTCGTTGAATGGTTGGTCTGGGTCAGCAAAGAATGGAATCTTCTGTCCAGACACGAGCGTATTGTTAAGGTCAATACCTGCAATACCTGTAGCGATAAGTTCAGATGGCTGACGACGGCGCACAGGGTTTACAGAAGGACCACCAATCTCCACGTCCTTACCTTCAATCTCTGGTCCTCCATCGATAGGATTACCGTATGCGTTGAAGAAACGGCCTGCGAGTTGGTCGCTCACCTTGAGTGATGGTGACTTGCCAAGGAAGGTAACTTCAGCGTTTGTAGAAATACCACCAGTACCCTCAAACACCTGAAGTGTCACGTCATCACCAGCAATCTTTACCACCTGAGCAAGTTTGCCATTGATGGTTGCGAGTTCATCATAACCAACACCCTTTGCCTTCAGAGAGCAAGTAGCCTTGGTAATCTGTGAAATCTTTGTATATACTTTTTGAAATGCTGTACTCATAATCTCATTTACCATTTACCGTTTACCTTGCGCCACCACCCAAGCAATCGGACGTGGCACCAAGCATAAGGTATAGTGATGTTTTACTTTGAATTAATCATATCATTTATCTGCTTAACGAATCCGTTGTATTCATCTGACTTGAATACGCAGTAGTTCATCTGCTTGCAGAGGTTGATAAGTTTCTTGAAGAAGTCAACTACCTCAAGGAAGTCGTTAAACTTGAAGTCCTTGTTACAGATTGTTGTCACGAGGTTAAGAATCTCCTCCTGACGCTCAAGGCTTGTAACAGCATCCACGTCATCGAATGCATCCTGCTGGAGAATGACGAAGTCGATGACCTCAGACTTCCAGAATACTACGTGATAATCTACAGGCACACCATCATCACCGAGGATGTTAATCTGCTCTGCGATTTCCTTACCACGCTGCATTCTTGTCTTCAAGTCAAGAACCTTTGGTATCCACTTGTCGTTAATCTTCTTAGCAATATAGTCTGCAAACTCAGGATACTCAAGATACTTAGAGTATGAGTCGATTGGGTTGACCGCAGGATAACGCTTCTTATCCGCACGGTCCTGCTCAAGTCCGTAGAAACAACGAGCAACCTTCTTTGTGTTCTCTGTAACAGGCTCCTTGAGGTTACCACCGGCAGGTGACACAGTTCCGATGAATGTAATGGAACCAACCTCGCCATTGTTAAGATACACATATCCAGCACGACCGTAGAAGTTACTGATGAGGGCACCGAGGTCCATAGGGAACGCATCAGGTCCAGGAAGTTCCTCCATACGGTTTGACATCTCACGGAGAGCCTGTGCCCAACGTGAAGTAGAGTCTGCCATGAGGAGTACACGAAGACCCATTGAGCGGTAATACTCTGCCATTGTCATGGCTGTATATACTGATGCCTCACGTGCAGCAACTGGCATGTTTGAAGTATTGGCGATGATGATGGTACGCTCCATCAACTTACGACCTGTATGTGGGTCAACAAGTTCTGGGAACTCTGTGAAGATTTCCACAACCTCATTTGCACGCTCACCACAGGCTGCGATGATTACGATATCAGCCTCTGCCTGCTTAGAGATAGCGTGCTGGAGCACAGTCTTACCTGTACCGAAAGGTCCAGGGATGAATCCTGTACCACCCTCTACGATAGGGTTGAATGTATCAATAGTACGTACACCAGTCTCAAGGAGCTTGAATGGACGTGGCTTTTCCTTATAGTTGGTCATGGCGAACTTAACAGGCCAGTGCTGAACCATGTCCACGTTGACCTCCGTGCCATCCTCCTTCTCAAGAACGGCTACGATGTCACGGCACTTATACTTGCCGGCAGGCTTGATGCTCTTGACCTTTGCCTTGCCTTCCATCTGGAATGGCACCATAACCTTGAGCTTCTGTGAGTTCTCGATGACCTCTGCAAGCCATGCAGAAGCCTCGACCTCATCACCTACCTTAGCGATAGGAGTGAAGTCCCACTCACGCTCATTATCAAGAGGGTCTGTATATTGACCACGCTTGAGGAAGACGCCTTCCATCTTGTCGAGGTCGTTCTGAAGACCATCATAGTTCTTTGACAACATACCTGGACCAAGTTGTATCTCAAGCATGTGACCTGTAAATTCGACTGGGGCGCCTACCTTGAGTCCACGTGTTGATTCAAACACCTGAACATAGGCATCAGTACCCACAACCTTGATAACCTCAGACATAAGACGGTCGCCACCAGTCTCGATGAAACATATTTCACCCTGACTTACTGGTCCGTCAACCGAGATAGTTACCATGTTGGCAATAACGCCAGAAACTTCTCCTTTTGTCATAGTCTATATTTTTCTTTTGATTTTTCGTTTTTTGTCCAAGTTCATTTACTCCCCTGAAGTTAAAAATGTAGAAGTTTATACGATTGATTGTCCGTCAAACCTTTTTACCCTACTCTATTCATTTCAAGGAACAGAACCTAACTCATCTATCTCTTAAACTCCTCTGGAACCCTTGCCTCACTTCTGAGGTTCTCGATTATCTCCTCAAAGCGCTCACGTCCGGTTACTGGGTCAAGCAGTCTCCAGCGTTCAAGCATCTGTGCCTTGCAGAGATATGCGTAAACAGCCTCTACGGCAAAGCCATCCATGAAGGTATTATCTTCGAGCCACATCCATCGGAGGGCATCTATCTGGCGTTCCTTGTCAACAGGATTATCACACTCAACTATCTTCATCAGAGCAGAGACATAGTCATATTCACGGCCAAGGTCAAAGTCCTTTGCCTTGCTCACGAGCAAGGTGTCGTGCAAATCGCCCTCTCCTACGATAAACTTGGAGACGTCCCATCCTTGCTGACGTGCAATAAATGCCGTGAGTATATTTGCTATGTTGAGGTTCAGTTCAGCCCATGCAGACACGACGTCGTTCTTTGCTTCCTTCACGTATGACCAATAGCGGAAGATAAGCGCATCGTCTGCAAAGTAGCCTGCATCATCCTTACGCTCGTCATATTCCCTGACGAACTCATACATAAATGCAGGATAGCAGGTGCTGTCTTCGAAGTGAACCTCCCTTGCATCCTCAATCATTTCATCGAGTTCTTCACGACTGTAGTTGCCCACATAAGGCAAGTCACCCGTCTCACCCTTGAGGACGCTAAGAAGATTGCGGCAGTCGCCCTCAAGGAAGAACATGGAAAGAATCTTGGCGTCTTTCTTTGAAACGCCCTGCTCCTCCTCAAGTGCATCCTTTAGCTCCGCTACCGACATTATCTTCTCCCTGTCATCCAGTTTGAGAAGTGGAAGCCCCGACATTAAACAATAAAAGTTTCCCATTTATTAATTCATAATTCATAATTCATA
>JAFZVY010000018.1 GCA_017617575.1 Bacteroidaceae bacterium
ATTGTTGGCAGCGGCAGCTTACAACTTCAAAAGATCCATGAAAGTTCTTTTGTATCCATTTTTAGATTTGGTCAAAAAAGTGTTCGAGATGCTATTTTGCAATAGCATCTCGATGAAATATACTTTTTAAGGGATGACTATATAACTCCATTTTAACTACAATTTAACTACAAGCTAAACTTGAATTATAATATCAGGCATAATAAGACAATAATCCCTCACAACGTCTTGTGCGCTGTGAGGGATTAATGTTTGCCTAAAAATATGTAGCTATTTGTCATCATAATGTCCATAAGCCGTTAAGACGAGGACAATAACTTCTTCGTCATGTATTCTGTACACCAAACGATGCTTCTTTGTGATTTCACGACTCCAGCGTCCTTCGGGCTTACCTTTCAAAGGCTCAGGGTGTCCAGTACCTGTCTTTGGATGCTCACGAAGTTCTTCAAGGAAACGCATAGCCTTGGCAAATGCTTTAGGCTCATTCTTTGCCAAACGAGCAAAGTCTTCGTCTGCCCTTTTGGTGTTGAACACATTATATTTCATAGCCAAGTCTCTTTAAATGTGTTGCCAAATCTTCATTAGGCAACACTTCCGTATACTCACCTCTGGCATACTGTTGCTCTGCCTCTTCAATATTGGCAAAGAATTCTTCCTTTGTCATCAACGTTGGGTCTGCCTTCTTTGCTGTGAGTTTCTTTATGTATTTTAACACCTTGTTCATCAAGGTCTCGTCATCTGATATATCGTTAATAGCACGGAGAACCTCCGCATTCAACTGTACTGCTGTCATAATCTTATTTGTTTTATATTTTTATGTTGACAAAGATAAAGCTAATCTTGCAAACAGTCAAATAAAAATGGTTTCTTTTGTAATTCTGCACAAATAATCAAGTGAAAAACACAAAGAATACGGGAAATATAAAGAGATTACTTGCCCTAATTATGCCTAAAAGAACAAATGACTATAAATGACTACAAACAGAACCATTTGCAGAATGTATATTCTGTAGAATTTCCGCCACAAAGAAACATTTTCCTTTGTCAAAGCTTTTTCTTGGATAATTTTTCCAACTGCCGTAACTTTGCAGCGTCAAACAAGGATAAGACCCCCTCTAACTCCCCAAAGTGGGAGACGCCATCCGGGACAAGGCTTATTCAAAAGACAATATAAATATAAAAGAAAATAATTATTAACAGAATGTACTTTTCCTGAGACTATAATAATAGGAATATGGGAAAGTGCTTCACAAAAAAAGATACGACTATGGCAAAGAAACTTCATCTCGAGACACTCGCACTCCACGTAGGACAGGAAAATGCAGACCCAGCAACAGATTCACGTGCAGTACCAATCTACCAGACAGCATCATACGTGTTCCACAATGCACAGCATGCAGCAGACCGTTTCGGACTTCGTGACGCAGGTAACATATACGGTCGTCTTACAAACTCTACTCAGGGTGTATTTGAAGACCGTGTGGCAGCACTCGAAGGTGGTGTAGCAGGACTTGCCGTAGCATCAGGTGCAGCTGCCGTGACATACGCTCTCCAGAACATTGCACAGAATGGTGACCACATCGTTGCTGCCGACAACCTCTACGGTGGTTCGTACAACCTCATCACTCACACTCTCAGCACTCAGGGCGTTGACTACACTATAGTAAACGTGAATGACCTCACAGCTCTTGAGGCTGCCATCCGTCCTAACACCAAGGCTGTGTATGTGGAGACATTCGGTAATCCAAACTCAGACATCACAAACCTTGATGCGATATCTGAGATAGCACACAAGCACAACACACTTCTCATAGTGGATAACACATTCGGTACTCCTATACTCATCCGTCCTATCGAGCATGGAGCAGACGTAGTGGTACACTCAGCAACTAAGTTCCTCGGCGGTCACGGTTCTTCACTCGGTGGTGTAATCGTTGACGCTGGTAAGTTTGACTTCAAGGCTAACGCCGACAAGTACCCTACCCTTGCAAAGCCAGACCCATCATATCATGGTGCGGTATTTGCAGACGTGGCAGGTACAGCAGCCTTTGTGACACGTATCCGTGCCGTACTTCTCCGTGACACTGGTGCTACCATATCTCCATTCAACGCATGGATTCTGCTTCAGGGCGTGGAGTCACTCCCACTCCGCATAGAGCGTCACGTGGAGAACGCACTCAAGGTGGTTGACTTCCTCTCTAAGCATCCAAAGGTAAAGAGCGTGTCACACCCTGCCCTTCCTTCACACAAGGACCATGAGCTTTACAAGAAGTACTTCCCTAATGGCGGCGGTAGCATCTTCACATTCGAGATTAACGGTACACAGGATGATGCTTGGAAGTTCATCGACAACCTCAAGATATTCTCTCTCCTCGCTAACGTGGCAGACGTGAAGTCACTCGTCATACATCCATACACAACGACTCACTCTCAGCTCTCGCCAAAGGAGTTGGAGGAACAGCACATCACCCCTTCTACCGTCCGCCTCTCCATCGGTGTGGAACACATCGACGACATACTTGATGACATCAAGCAGGCGCTGGAAGCGATTTAAGGCTCTGCGAGCAATTGATAATTGATAATTGACAATTAAGCCATTCGGGACGCTTGTTCTCAGCGAGGTAAATAATTATCAATTATCAATTGTCAATTATCAATTATTAAAATCTTCACGTAGTCCTTCATCCTATAAAAACTATTGCCATAATTATTTTGAGAATCTGAAATAAGGATAAGGACTTGACTACCGTCGGCAAGACGTGAACCTAAACACATACCTTCGTAGTTGGCAAGATTATGTCTAACTATGTCAAGGTGTGTGTTTATTTTTGCTACCAACGTCTTATTCATATAGGCAGAAGGAGGAAGACTATCCCCTATCTGTTGTGAGGCAGAAGGCACGACACGATATATCTTGTGCCTCACCCAACTGCCAAGATATCGCTTTGCCACATGAAACTCACGCTCCATGACGAGCACACTTCCGTCATCAAGGGCACAAAGTGCGGACACTCCGTAGGCGTAGTTTCTGCCTTTCTTCTTTGCTCGTGGTGCATCCAAGCGGTAGGCATACTGGCGTACAGGTTCTAACGTTTGGTCGTCGAAGGCAAGGAGACGAAGCACACATCCTGCCGTGTCGCCGGGCATGGCCTTCACACCATCTGCCTTTAGCGTATGCTCAGTCACCGTCCAGAGGCAATGGTCAGCCTCCGAATATGTGAGTGCCTCAAAGCCATAGTTTCCATATATGGCATCCTTGCCGAACGCCTTAGGTACGGCAAGTTTCCTACCCGTAGGCACACCCTCAGTCGTGTATTCCACCACACGTTGGTTTGCCTCATCCGAAACAAACAACGTGTTTCGGCTTGGCACGTAAGCAATACCCTCGGCATCGCTCACACCATGCGACTCCCCCACTTCCTTATATATAGAAGCCCTCTTGACTTTACCCTTCTCCGAATCTACGTCAATAGAGAATAGCCTGAATGTATGCTTGGCGTCCTTATCATCCACAACAGCATACGTATCGCCACCTATATGCGCAATACCGCTATAGTTGGCACCTACCACATTCCACTTCGCCAGATTCTTCTGCTTGCGAAGCGTTATGTTGTTGCCTGCAAACAAAGATGTACAGACAGTAATAAGAATAAAGAAGGCACTCACCCTGCCCTTGCCCACCGTCGAGCAAAGTATTGCTCTCCCCTCATTTCGGGACAGAGAGACATTTAGTCTCTCTTCTACGCCCTCATTCGCCCGAGGGGAGGAGTATGAGGATACCCTATTCGCTGAAGTGAGATTAAACATATATTTGAAAAAGCTTTGACAGATGAAAATGAGCGATGGAGTAACTTCCCCCTCCCCATAGAGGCGAATGAGGGCGTAGAAGAGAGACTAAATGTCTCTCTGTCCCGAATGAGGGGAGAGCAGTCCCCTGCTCGACGGAGGTTAAAGAGGGCTGGGGAGAGGGTCTATTAGAACATATACCCAATATTCAGGAATGCACCTATAGACTCGGTGATGTTGCTCCAGTTGAAGTTGAACTCAATAGGACCGATAGGTGACTTATATCCATAGCCCAAGGCAACACCATACATATTGCTGGAGTTGACCGTCACAATCTTCTCAAGGGCATTGCCGGCAAGGGCATAGTTTCCGATACCAAAGAGGTAGTTGTTGAGAGTGACATTATGGCGCACCTTCATTCCGAGCACAAGGATGTTGTTCGGTACAATCTGTATGTGGCTCACACCTGCAAAAGGAATCTGATGTTCCATGTAATGGCCGTATGTGTCAATGCCGCCTATCACGTTCAGGTTGTTCAGGTGAGTATTCCTATTTGACACCAAACGACCTGATGCCGAAGGAATGAGCGTGAACATCCTCGACACAGGAATAGCCATATCTAAATATCCCTCCACGATGTGAAGCGGAAGACCGCCATCATATTCGTGCATATTATCCGTGAAGAGTGAATAGCGCAAGCTCCACTTCATACCCTTACGAGGCATGGCGGAAGCATCCTGTGAGTCGAAGGCTATCTTGGCATAGTAGCTACAACTGCGGTCGTTCACCCTTGTCTGCACGAAGTCCACCCAATCCATCTGACTCAACAGGTTGTTATAGTGGCTGTAGTTCCACTCCGCACCAACCGTCACGAGCATCTTGTGCCATGAGCGCAGGAAGAACAGACGTGCCGCCTCGTCGTAATAGTCAAGAGTAGCCATGTGTACACCATTATTATATACCTTCGTGTCGTTTGATGTATGCTGATACTGCACACCCATCGTCCATTGTCTCCATGGCTTGAACTCAAACATCAGCTTTCCGAACATACGCTTACCGAGACGCAGTTCAAAGCCTGCACGTGCCTTACGCTTATGGTTGAACTCATACGAGCCACCGAGCAAGAGGGTTGCAAGTTCCTCCGTGTCGAACCTTGCTCCCAAGCCTATGAAACTGGCATTAGGATTGTCATTATATATTGATGCAACAGGTGTAACCACCGTGTCGGCATCAAGAATCTTAGGCTTGCGCACGGCAATAGGCTCTATGCGTCCCAGGCGTTTCCTCAGTTCCACGAGGGCATCCCACTTGTCCAAGGCTGCCTGACGTCCACGCTCGATGAGAGTGTCGATTGCCACCTTAGAGAAACTGGCAGAGGAGTAGCCATTGACATCCACGTTGATGTGAACATCCGTGAGTGCCACATTCTCCTTATACTTATTGGAACAGATGACATCGAGTATGCGAAGGAGCACCTCACCCGTACTGTTAATCTGATCCGCAGTCTTATGCTTGTCCGTCACATCCACGCCTATCACCACATCTGCGCCCATACGTCGTGCTACATCCACAGGATAGTTGTTCACCAGTCCTCCGTCCACAAGAACCATGCCGTTCTTCTTGATTGGAGGAAACACACCCGGAATAGCCATGCTCGAACGCATACTCTCGGCAAGGATGCCTGAGTGCATCACGACCTCATTACCCGACACGATGTCCGTAGCCACACACGCAAAAGGTATCGGCAGATTGTTGTACGACATACTGTCAAGATGGTCGGCAGTAAGCTCAGAGAAGAACCTACCTATATTATTACCCTTCAGGAGTCCGCCCTCAATCACCTCCCAAGGACTCTTGTCGAAGGCAGCACTCACCACATAGCGTTCCTCCATCTGGCGCACATCCATGCTCTTGCTTCCACGTTCCTGACCGTCCGTAAGGAGCAATGTCCAGTTCTGCGCACGCACGATACTGTCAAGTTGATGAGTGGTGTAACCCGAACAGTAGAGAGCACCCACGATAGAGCCCATACTCGTACCCACAATCATGTCAATAGGAATACCGGCATCCTCTATGACCTTCAGGGCACTCACATGAGCCGTACCCTTGGCACCACCGCCACTAAGTACCACAGCCACCTTCTTGCGCCTACCCCTACGCTGAGCCGAAGCATCAGTAGGAAGTAAGAACAGCGCACAAAGCAATCCAAAGAGTATGTATCTAAAGAATCTATTCATATAACGCTACAATCTATTATCCCAAAATATCGCGCATACGCACGGGCGAAGAAAAAAAGTAAAAACCTATAAAAACAATTAAAAAACCGAGATTCTGAGAAAAAGAATGTTTAAAAAATGTTTTTTCTTGTTTTTATCGGTTTTTTCTTCGTCCGCACCTTTGGTGCGAAAAAAGATTATCGGCACTAATATTGCCGCCTGCAAAATTACATCTTTTTGTTGAGTAAAACGCAAGGCACTAAACAAAAACTGCACCAACATACTCTAAACTAACACAAATAAGAAAAACTTGCAAACTATGTAAGCGAAAAACATGTACAATCACGAGTACACGTCATTTTGAGTCTTGCGTTCTGCTTTTTTCACATCCTTCCTCCCCTCACCTTGGTATTCAGCATACCAAAGTCATACCATAAGTATGGTATATTGACCACATTTTTGCCGATAAAGTTTTTTCATCTCACGACAAAAGCATAATTTTGCATCAGAAAAAGATAAGTTCTTAAGTTTTTTAGTTTGTGAGTTTTTTAGTTCTTGCGGACATGAAACTTTGAACACTTGAACTTTTGAAC
>JAFZVY010000019.1 GCA_017617575.1 Bacteroidaceae bacterium
CACCGTGCGTGCTGAACGAGGCGTAACTTATCCTTACGCTCACACGTTTGCATTCTCACTCGCAGCAACGTTTTAAATGAAGAATGAAGAATGAAGAATGAAGAGTGAAGAATGAGGAATCGTGAATGAAGAATCGAGAGCATCGTATTCCGTTCAGCCGTCCTTGGCTGAACCCTAACTCCAAAACAACAACGAACAAATGAAAATAAAACATCATAACAATAAACGCAGTCTTGCTTCAGCCCTGCCTCTGCTTTGCCTCTGCCTTGCTATGGCATCATGCAACGAGTGGCTTGACGTACAACCACGCTCGCAAGTGGAGGACACAGAGCTGTTCTCTTCCGAGCGAGGCTTCAAGGAGGCACTTGCAGGTGTGTATTCATCCATGGTGTCAACCAACACCTACGCCAAGGAAATGACTTACGGCTTCATTGGCGTGCTTGGTCAGGAATGGGATTATTACTATTCGTCACAATATAATGATGCTGCAACATACAACTATGATGCAGCCTATCCTACAGGTTTCATACGTGGCATCTGGACGACCAACTACACGGGTATTGCCAACGCCAACCACCTCCTTGCCAATATAGATGCCAAGGCAGGACTCTTTGCCAAGGACAACTATGAGGTCATCAAGGGTGAGGCTTTGGCTCTTCGCGCATTCCTTCACTTCGACCTTCTCCGATGCTTCGGAGTGAGCTATGCGGTCAATCCCCAGCAGCCATCCATTGCCTATAGCACTTCGCTCTCATATAGCGTTGCTCCACAGTTGAGCGTGAGCGAGGCAACCGAGGCTGTACTCAATGATGTGCTTGATGCGGAAGCCCTCCTGAAAGCGCATGACCCTATTGCCACGGGACGCAAGATAACGGAGACGGAGGACAATGGCTATCTGTACAATCGCCAGTTGCACCTCAACTATTATGCCGTCAAGGGACTTGAGGCACGTGTGCGTATGTGGAAGGGTGACTATGAAGGTGCGGTAAGTGCTGCCGAGGAGGTTATCGCTGCGGATGCCTTCAGCTGGGCAACGGTAGGCAATCTCCAGAATGGCTATGACAGATGCCTTGCTGACGAACATCTCTTTGCACTCAACAACCTGACCCTGACAAGCGATGTGGCAGACGCCTATTTCTCCGACAGCTCGCCTTATAGCTTTGCCGTCACTCGTGAGCGTCTTCTCGACTACTTTGATAATGCCACACAGGATTATCGCTATACGTTCCTTTTCAAGTCGGGTTCTTCCACTCATGCCAATAATCGCTACATCATGAAGTATGACGAGCCAAGCAATGCGGCAGAGTTCTACTCCAACAAGATGCCGCTCATACGCTTGGCTGAGATGTATCTCATCAAGAGTGAGGCTCTCTATCGTCTTGGCAAGATGGATGAGGCGCTTGCCACAATCAATCAGGTGCGCAAGGCACGCAACCTTCCTGCTCTCGGCGAGATGCCTGCCGACTTCTTCACGGAGCTGGTTCATGAGTATCGTCGTGAGTTGCTTGGCGAAGGACAGTTGTTCTTCCTCTACAAGCGACTGAACAGTCCTAACATCCTTTATTCCGATGTTGATGCCGTGGCAGACAAAGTCTATACCTTCCCATTGCCAATAACAGAGACGGAATCTGCCCATAGGGAGGATAACAAGTAAATGCAAGATTAATAATGCAAAATGCATAATGGAAAATGAAAGCTATACTTGGCTTTCCCCCATTAACAACACATAACAAAATGAAAAAAGCAATATTCTACATAGTGGCAACGCTTCTCGCACTTACGAGTTGTGAGAAGGCTGAACTGGATAGCTTCGACACGAGCTATACGGCACTTAACATCTGGGTTGGTACTCAGGCTGGCGCCGTGTATGACAATGCCACCTACAACTACTCGTATGCCTACGAGGAAGGAAGTGTCACGTTCTATGCCCAGGTGAGTGGAGTGGTGACGGACTACGACCGTACCTTCCGCCTTGAGGTCTTTGGCAAGGACTCAGCCCTTGTTGCTCCTACGGTTCGTACGGAGGACTATGTCATCCCTGCTGGTAGCGTGGGTGGAACATATAAGGTATATTTCAACACTCAGAAGCTGACGGACAAGAGCCTCTTCTCTGAGTCGGATGGTGAGGTGCAGTTCCGCGTCGTTCCTACCGACGCTTTCGCCATTGGTACGGAGAAGCACCAGCAGTTCAAGGTGGTGCTGAAGAACTATCTTGCCAAGCCTGCCAACTGGGATAGTGCCAACTATCCACGCGTGGCGTTGAGCAAGTATTTCGGCACGTACAGTAGGGTCAAGTATCAGTTCATGATAGAGCATCTTGGATTGATTGACTTTGAAATCAACTATAATGCACAGACGTCATACGACGAGACAACCAATGTGGTGTCTGCCGCCTATGCCGTGTATCTGCAACAATGTGTGCAACTCGCACTTAATGAATATAACAACACACACGACACGCCGCTCACAGATGAGTTCGGAGTGCCTGTGACTTTCTAAATGACATGACAATATGAGCACAAACATATTTACGAATAAAAGACGAATGAAGGGTTTCACCCTGTTTGCCGTGGCATCGTTGCTCCTTGCTTCGTGCTATGAGGACAAGGGTAATTACGACTATCATGCCCTCGACGTGGTAAGCATCGACACGGCAGGTACTGACGTGCTGTCCGAGTATGCCGTCATGAGGTTTGACACGCTTGAACTCAATCCTGATGTGGTGTTCAACGGACAGAGGGTGTCGGAGGGTGCTAATGCTCCACTCGACTATCAATGGACAATCTATAGTGCGGTGTCTGGCTCTGGTGCCAATACCGTTATTGACACCATTGGCAATGAGCGTAGCCTCAAGGCTGTAATCAATAGGACTGGTGGTAACTACTACGTGCAACTTGTCGTGACCAACCGTAACGACAACATACGTCAGTTCCTGCGCATACCTGTTTCTGTGAGTGAGGTGTTCGATGGCGGCTGGATGGTGTTCTATGAGCGTAATGACGTGCCTGAGACATCTGACTTGGCACTTATCTACAATCCATGGACGAAGTTGCATGCCAACTACAACCGCTACTATACCAATGTGTATGAGACCACCAATGGCACGCCTCTTGAGGGTAAGCCAATCCGTTGTCTCGACATTGCCGTGTCGCTTGCCTCAGGCAATAACTACGTCGGACTTTGCACCGACCGCACCTTGGTGGGTGTAAGCGAGAATGGCATAGAGAAAGCCGTTGCGTTTAATGATTTCTTCCATAACGCACCTTCCACCGTCTCTCCTACATGGTACGGCGAGCATGGTGCAGGCGTTATGTCTGGACAGAACTCCGAGATAGTCATCAACGATAATAAGGTATATACAAACACTTACTCGTTCAGCATGACTGAAGGACGTACCACTCGCTTCGGCGTGGCTAAGTTCACGGACGGCAACGTGGGCACACTTGTTCCTTGGAACTCCGAGCTTCCTAATACGCTCAACTACGGCGTGGTTGTTTACGACCAGACCTATCACAAGTTCCGCTATGCTGGCTACAACGATGCACGTCTTCAGGAGTTTGGCGCACAGGACACTAACTTGGCTGCCTTCGACGTGAACAATACAGGCATGGACTTCGTCATGGCTGACTGGGGACGAGGCTTGAGTCAGGGAATGAACATCCGTCCTTACGACTATATCGTCATGGCAAAGGGCGACGAGCGTTATCTTGCCGTGGCAAACTTTGCAAGTACGACGCCTGAGTCTACCAACATCGGCGTGGGTCTCTACCCACTTGACGGCTTATGCCCAGATATACGTGACATATCATCATTTGCTGCAAGCCACGTGGGTAGCTTCGTCTATTACTCCGCAGGCAACCGTCTCTACGACTTCGCATACGACAGCCACCAACCAGCAGACGTAGCATGGGAAGCCCCATCAAGTGATGAGGTCATCACTTGTGTACGAATAATGAAGTATTACCATGGCACGGTATATGGCTACGGACTTGTGCCAAAGGCAGACAATCTCGTTCACATAGCCACATGGAACGAGGCAAAGCGTGAGGGCAAGGTATATCAGTACCTCATCAATCCTGCCAGCGGTATCCTCAATACAGACACTCACTACGAGTACACCATCCCTGGCCGCGTTAAGGACATGGCATGGAAGTTCTCGATGCAGTAGCCCCCACTTAAATTAAGAATTAAGAGTTAAGATTTAAGATTTTACAACTAAGCGAAGCGTTCTCACTGACTGCAAGGAAGTAATTATCAACTAAGCGTAGCGATCTCACTGACTGCAAGGAAGTAATTATCAACTAAGCGAAGCGATCTCACTGACTGCAAGGAAGTAATTGTCAATTATCAATTATCAATTAAAAAATCCCTCCATAGCTCTGAACAGACGCCCCTTCGGGGGTTGGGGGGCAAAACATCACTACAATATGAAAAGACTAATCACAATCACATTGTCATTATTGACATTCATGACAACAATGGCTCAGGGCATAGCCTTCGAGCCAGACGGTACAACACTTGAGCAGGCATCTGCCAAGGCAAAGGCAGAGAACAAGATGATATTCCTCGACTGCTACACCACTTGGTGCGGACCTTGCCGCATGATGGCTCGCACGGTGTTCACGCAGGAGAAGGTAGGTTCAGCCATGAACCCTAAGTTCATCAGCGTGAAGATAGACATGGAAAGCGAATATGGCGCTCCGCTCGCCAAGAAGCTTCAGGTGACGGCTTATCCTACGTTCGTCATCTTCAACGCCGACCTTCAGGAGGTAGGACGCTTCCTTGGCGGTAGCGAGGCAGACGAGTTCCTCAAGAAGGTTAAGGAGAAAGGCAGCGACAACTCATCCGTTGCACTCAAGGCACGCTGGGACTCTGGCGACAGAGACCCTCAGTTCCTCCAGACCTATCTCAAGACCCTGACTGCCACATACAAGACACAGGATGCCAACGATGTGGCAGAGGCTCTGCTTGCAGGCAAGGAAGAGACATTTGCAAGCGACAGCACACTTCGTCGCATCTTCATCTCAAACATCAACAATCCATTTGCCAAGTCATTCGTATATACAGCCAAGAATCCAGACGCCCTTGCATCACACATCGGCGCACGTGGCGTGGAGGCAAAGGTCAATAACGTGTTGTCTGGCTACCAGCAGCGCCTCATCATCGAGAAGGACGGTAGCGCAAGTCTCGACAAGGCACAGTTTGATGCCTTCATCTCACTCCTTGCAGAACTGAAAACAAAGGAGGCAGACCACTATCGCCTCAGCACTCTCATCACCTTGGCAGAGAAGCAGAAGGACTATAAGTCATACATCACATACATTAAGGAGTACCTTGCCAACAAGTCACTTGACGCATCAGACATGCAGTTGGCACAATGGACAAAGCCATTCTCCACACCAGATGCCGACCCAAAGCAGAAGGCAGAGATTAAGAAGATACTCCAGAAGCGCATCAAGGACATAGAGTCAGGCAAGCGTCAGCCACAGACACAGGTTGGCAATATGCGTCTCTCACGTCCAACGGATGACCTCCTCCGCATGATTGTCGATGCCCTTGATGGCAAGATGCCACAGCAGCACTAATCTGCATCCAACATACTCATATAAAACGGCAGTCAAGCTTCAACTTGACTGCCGTTTTTATCTATCTCAAAATCGATTACTATCGATGTGCCAATTCAATCCTCGTTTGATATGGCATATCATCCCTTATAGCAGGTAGGGGAAACGTTTTTGGGGGTACATAAGATGGTAATACAATTGCGTAATATCAATTGCCACTCCTGTTTTGACGAATCTCCTTGTTTTCAAATTATTGTTTATTCCTTTGCAAAAATAAGATAACCTTATGTGCGTGAATACATACGTAATTGTCCTTTAAAATGCTGAAAAATCGGCATTTTTTTTGTGCGCGTAGAAAATAATTTTTGTACGCGTACAAAAAATATTTGTATCGCGATGCCGATATTTTTTCATCGGGAACAAAATTTGACTTCCTCCTTTTATGCGATTTTAATGCTCCGTAAATTACGATAAGTCACATGGAAATCTGCAAAATAGAATCGTACAAAAAGAACAAACGAATAATTTAATTTCGTGGTAGGGAAACGTTTTTCTCTTTTTTTGTGGGGGGGATGACTCATGATATTGGAAATTGCAAACGTAAAGTGTAAACTTGATGGAAACGGAATTTCGTTTTTGATATGTTTCGATGACTGTTAAGAAATAACCACTTTTTGTGTGTTTTGGTTTTCTGTTTTCGAAAATAGTTTTACCTTTGCATCCGAAATATTTTCAAGTTATGTCGGCTGCTAAAAAGTTAACAGAGGGGTAGAAGACTAAATATGGCGAAGATGTGGATAATAATCATAGCTGTAAAACACTGATTGATAATCTTGATTGTGACAAAATAGAATGGAGTAATAGATAATAATGAAGAAACTTGTAGTTTTATTGTTTGGAGTCTCACTTTTAGTCTCATGTAATTTAACGAATTATCTGATGAGTGATGATGACCTTGTGTGGATGTCTCCATACGAGTATGGAGATACTGTTCTGTATAAGTCATCAAGTTGTGTTGATTCATTGGTTATAACTGAGAAACATATTTATAATGATTATGAGTATCTTGCATCAGAAATTGGCCAAACAGAATTTAATGGAACAGCTGTGATTTATGGCAAAATGTGTCACTATGGAGATTCTTTGAATATTCTTTTGCTGACACAAAAGACAGATGGTGTGACTTTAGAAACACATATCCGTTTTTCTCAAAGAAGTTATACAAAGTTCTGGCAAGATGAAGTTGATCATCTCGATTCAAGACGTGTGAATGGAGTTGTGTATAATGACTTAGCTTGTATTGACAGCGTTGATTTGGAATGGTCAAGAATTATGCGTCCATACAATATCAAGTCCATGATATGGAGCAAGTCGAAGGGTTTGATTCAGTATGAGTATCTGCCAACGGATTCCACACAAGGGGATGTATATACATACTACAAGAAGCTTCCTTATAAGCCAAAATAGTAAGACTGAGCAATGTAAATAAAGAGAGTCTTCACCCATATCTCTCTTGGGAGAAATGTGTGTCATTCAAACTATAGATTAAGTACTGACTAATATGAGACTATTATGGGTTATGAGTATATGTGTCATGTTGATAAAGCCTAATGGTCTATAATAGTCATAATTGTCGTTTTGGTATTTGTGTTATTCGGTATTTATTCGTACTTTTGTCATGAAATAAAATTGAAATGCTTATGACTGCAATACAATTAAAAGCCGAAGTTATGCACAACATAAATGTTGTGGCTGAGGATGAAAACATGTTGAATCGTGTTGCAAAATACTTGCGAAAGTTGGTTGCTGAAAAGCAAACGGACTCAACGGAGATGACCAAGGAAGCTTTTTATGCTAAGTTGGAACGAGGCGAGAAAGCTTATGAGCGTGACGAATGTCATGAGATTCTCCCTGGTGAAGATTTGAAAACATATCTAAGACGTAGGGGGTATGATATATAAAGTAGTGAATACTCCTGAGGCTGATGAGGATTTGCTAAGACTTGCTAAGAACGAGCCAAAGGTATTCCTTAAAGCCATGAAGTTTATAGAGGAGTTGCGCGAGCATCCGAAGACGGGAACTGGTCATCCAGAACCTTTGAAAAAATATATTTAGTTTCAAAATGGGGAAAGAAACTCTTTTTCAATAAGAGAGAGACTGGAAGGCGAGTATTGCTTTGATGGCAGATCCTAATAATCTTTCACCAGAAGTTGTTGGCTGTGGTGGTACTATATCTGTGAGCTTTCTTCAAAATGTATGTTATCCTACGGAGAAAAGAGAAAGCAAAGCTCCTTGGTATATTGTTTTTGGACATGAATTAAAGTATGCTTCAAATGCGAATGATGGCATAATGAATGCGCAAGCTTATGACCAATATCATGATGACATCAAATTGAGTAAGGTGTTAAAAGACGAGCAGTCGGCTATGACTTATGAGAATTATTTACGTAGGAAAAATGGTTTGCCACTTAGAACTGCTTATTCTACATATAATGGCAACGATTTCTTTCCTGTTGATCCAAATATTAATAGTTTACCATATATTCCAAATAGATGAAACAATTTATTTTTTTTATATTTATTATAGGACTGTCATCTTGTAGCATACTTAGAAATAATACAATTACGAATGATAAACGGTATGTCGTGTTTTGTACGGACTCTTTTGATATATATTATAATATTGACACGTTGATTCATTATTGTGAAGAAATGAGAAACCCACAAAGTGTTTTATATAATGAGTTCTTTACCAAAAACTCAGTTGCAGATGTTCGTTTACTTAGAAATATTACGCATGATATAAAATATAACGTGGAGTCTTATTCCGGGATGACATCGTTTGATGCAAATAAATCAAAATCGGAGTATTTAAGAGATATTTATGTGTTTGGCGCTGTAAAGGATGTTGAGTATTTGTTTTATAAAGAAAAAACGGTTAAAATAAAATCTCATTATTCTGATTCAATTTATGTTGATTATGTTGTTGATACTATTAGATGTGATGTTGGAGATTTCGCAGATGTCTATGATAAGAAAAAAAATCGTTTGTTATATGGTTTTAAATGGTTGTATTGGTGGAGCGAAGACGATAGAAGATATTTTAACAGATGAGAAATTTTAATAAATATCTTATTATAGTTTCATAGTTTTTGTCTTTTATAGACTGCCACTTTCTACTTTTTGTATGCATCGTGTTTTATAAGTAGAAAGTGGCATGTTTGCAGCATTGTAAAAATTAGTGTGACGTGTTTATTCGTTAAAATGTATAGAATGTTTGCTTGGGAAGTTGAACTAATTTGAGTATAAATGTTGCGAGATATGGATGACATTCAAAGTTTTAATAACGAAGATAAAAATAACAAATATAAAACAGGAATACATGTTTCATTTAAGCAATTATATTAAGACAAATAAATGGGTAATAGCATTATTCATTATGATAATACCCGTAAATATGGGATTTACACCAAATATAAATTCCAAAGTAAAAGAATCTAAATCGATTTGGGATTTTGTTAATGATTCAAATGAAAATGACAAAGATTATCGATTGTTATTGTATAAATATATCATTAGGAGTATGAGAAGTGAGACCGTTGAGGACATAAATCGGGACTCCCTTAAAACTCTGTTTTCCTCAAACTCCTTTCGTTCATGTATACTATCAATATGTGACACTAGCAGTTATATAATAGCTGACAATATTTACGAGACTGAGGATAGGTGGACAGAGAATCTTCCATACCTTTTGTCAAACTGTAACATAGATTCAATAAAGTATAACATATCGGACAGCTTACTGCTATACAGGAACGGAATTGGGTTAATCGCTTTATGGGATTCATTGGAAATAGACAGACTTACAAACTATCATTTCTTTAAAAAATATCTTGTTCGAGAGAATAACGCATATTATTTAGGTGAAATGGCAATTATCATGCATAATAGCAATAATATTTGTGAGAAAAACTATTTCTTAGATAAAACAAAACGAAGTAACATGTCTTTCTACCAATTTGTGAAAGAACTCTTAAAAGATAGGAAGAAAATTACTTATTATGATTATTTGAGTTCATTTGAATACTTTGAAAATCCAGAGTGAACAGCCAAGGAGGTACATATAGTGAATAGTTTCCTGTTCAACCTACCAGAACAGATTATTATGGCACACCATTGGAAGTCGATGATCCTAAGCATCAACCAGTAAAAAGGAATGATTATTAATTGAATATTCAAAATGAATACATATAAATTTTTTATGTACTTGTTCGTGTGCCTATTTTTTTGTGGGTGTCGAACAGAGAATTTACAATCGTGCAGTGACTATATTAGTTTTTATTATTGGGACAAAGGTATTTTAACAGAATGCGCTGTTACTACTATAGAAGAAGTAAAGGAAGAGGCATTTTGTGCAGATACCGTTTTGTGTGACTCTAATAAGGTTCGTCAGTTTTATAACTATGTTATGTGGTTGCAACCATCTACAGAACAGAGATGTGTAAATTTAAGAGTTGTTTCGGGAATCCATTATAATGATACTACTATAATAGCGTCATTTGGTGAAAATCAGGGAATAATGGTTGATGGCATTCGAATGAATGATGACAAACGTTTGTTCGATTTTATTGAAAAAGTTTTATATTCTGAAAAGGGATATAGGAGACTATTTGATAAATATATGGAAACTCAAGGTTTTTCTTATAACCTAACTCCAGAGCAAATCGAAGAAAGATGGCATTATTTTTATTCTACAGTGAAAAATAATGTTATTGTTCGTTAAGTATTATACATTCCTCTGATAAACTGCCACTTTCCATATCGTAACCATTATATTTACGAGTGAAAAGTGGCATGTTTGTTTTGTGTTAATAATGACCTTTCGCATTGTATTGATTTCATCAAAACGTATGGAGCGTTTGCTTGAAACGTGTTAAACGAATTACACCCATATCTCCTGTTCGGGAGATATGGGTGTAAAACTAAAATGATATGGGTGTAAATGTTGCGAGATATGGGTGTCTTTGCAAAATAAGGTAGGTTATGACAAGGCTTCTTTATTCCTTGTACAAGTACCATCTTACCGTCCAGTCGAGTGATTCGTTTGGCTGGAGCTCGGTGTATGCACCTTGACTCTCTATCTCTACGTAGGAGTTACCTTGGTTGACGTATATCTGAATCTCGGCTTCTCCTGGGGCTGGTTCGGATGGCTTGAGGTCGGGGAACACTTTCTTCAGTACAATGCCATTGTGCTTATATGCCAGCCATCCCTTGCCGTCGGAGTTAATCTTGCGGTTCACGCCTTCCTTGTGGTCGATGTCGTACCATGCGTAGCCGTTCTTCTTCTCAAATGCTATTGGTTGCATGTTGTTGGCACCAGTGATGGAGTTGACGTCTGCATCGAAATAGATTGAGCCTTGGGCAAGCACGCGTGTTATCTCCCATGGGGCTACCTTGCGTGCCTCGCTTGACTCGTTGATGATTGTATATGTAACCTTTATACATTTGTCAGCCTTGTCTGCCTCAAATCTTTTCTTGATGCGGAGCGGGAATCGCTCGGAGAGCGAACTGGTCATAATTATTGCTTCGCCGTCCTTTGTCACGGTGTAGGGTGCCATGTCATGTTCACGCACTGGTGGCCAGTTCCATTCCTTTTGAGGACTTGTCCAGAAGGTGCTGCCGTATGTGTTTGGCATCGTTAACTGTGATATGACTTCCGTCGTGTCCAGTTTCAATGATACTATTCGTGCACCGTTGTTGGCATCTATCTCCATCTTTATGTTATCAAGATTGAGTGCGTAGCGTATCTCCTCATTCTTCTGCATGCGGAAGCGAGGGGGCTGAGCAAGGCAATGGCTACCCATCAGGGTAACCATTGCGATGATTGAGAGTATTCTTTTCATTTGTTGTTCTTTTTATAGGCTCAAGATGGCTTGAGCGAGAAAAGAGATTCAAGCCAAAGACGACTTGAAAAGGGATTCTTCATTCTTCATTCTTTATTCTTCATTTCTCATCCACGATTGGGTCGCCCATTTCTGAGTTCTCCTTGTCGTTTGCGTCGAGCTTGAAGAGCATGAACTTACCATTAGACTCAGTGTAAGGTGTCCATTCGCCACCGTCCTTGCCGTTAGGGTCGCCATACTTCACGAAGTTTGTCCATGCTGTGAGCATCTTCTCTGAGAGATCCCAGTCGCCTTGTGTCCAAGGACGCCAGCAATGCTTGAGTGACTTGAATACGTACCAGAGGTCGGATGAGTGGAACGCACCCTTGAGACGTGCTGTCACTTCTGGGTGTGAACCGTCGTCAGGAAGTGGGCGAGCAAACTCGTATGCCCATGCCTTGCCTCCCTTGCTCTCGCGAACCTTGCAGAAATCTGCAATGCCCGGAGACATGTTGCCCATGTCGTTGAGGGTGTAGCCAATCATGTAAGGAACGTCGGCAAGTGAACCGTCGAGTGCAGCCTCATCAAATGTCTCCTTGCTCACGTATCCATCTACGAGTGGACGCTGTGCAATGGCACCTTCATTGTTGCCTGATGCGCTGTAGATGCTACCGAGTGAATAGAGGAACTCAGTTGATGCGCGACGCATCTTCTCAAGGTCTGTGAGTCCTGCCCAGTCGAAGACAATCTTTGCCTCCTGCTGTGCCTCGTCGAATGTGACGTTGCGGAAGATGAAGTCCTTAGGCATCTTTGATGTGTCCATCTTTGGTGCGTTAGGGTCTGGTATTGTGATACCACCGCCACTCATGATTACTGCCTTCTGGAAATATCCTCGTGCGAGTGGTGACTCGCATATTGTCTTTACACTACCTGCACCTGCACTCTGTCCGAAGATTGTGACATTCTCAGGGTCGCCACCGAACTGCTCTATGTTCTTGCGAATCCACTTGAGTGCTTCTATCTGGTCAAGTATTCCGTAATTGCCTGACACGCTGTCCTTGCTCTCTGCGCTCAAGAGTGGGTGAGCAAGGAATCCGAAGATGCCAAGACGATAGTTGATGCTCACGAGCACCACGTCCTTGTTTGCCCATTCCTGTCCGTCAAACTCAGGTTCTGAGCCCCATCCTTCACGATAGCCTCCACCGTGAATCCAGAGTGCCACAGGCAGTTTCTTGTCAACCTGTCCCGGAGCCTTTGTCCATACGTTGAGATAGAGACAGTCCTCGCTGTAAGGAGCCTCATCACCATAGCCCCATTCGGTAGTGTAACCGCCAGGGTAGTGAACGGACTGATAGCCTGGGTGACCGAACTTGTCGGCAATCTTGACACCCTCCCATGCAACCACAGGCTGTGGTGCTTTCCAACGGAGGTCGCCGATAGGTGGTGCAGCGTAAGGGATGCCACGATAGACGTAAACATCTGGATGGTCGTCAGCCAGAACGCCCTGTACCTGACCGCCTTCGATAGTTAACACTGGGTTCTCGACTTGCTTGTTGCAAGCCATCATTGCCAATAATGGCAAAAGTAGCCAAATCTTTTTCATAATTATTTAGGTATTAGTAATTGGTCTTCCTGCGTCATCCGCAGGAAGACGTGTTATCTATGTGTAAAAGTATTCAAGCTAATCATTTTTCTTTGATGTATGTCGTCTGTCCAATGCCTTCAACTTTGATTTTGGTTGTCTTGGCTGATGGATGTGCATACGGCACAAACCATCCTTGATGGCATTCCTTGGACATCTGCTTCCGTTTGGAAGGAAGGCTTTGCACTTTCCATTATTGAGTGTGATGGTAGTGCCCTTGTTTGTCTTTGTGACTGTACCAGTAATGGTGCTGGACGTCTCCGTTTCTGCCTTGGCAGTCTTGTCGGCAGTCGTCTTGTCTGCCTCCTTTTCTTCAGTCACTTTCTTGTCGTCAGCCTTGGCGATTGGCTTTTCTTCTGCCTTAATAGTTGTTGCAGGGTCAGGACTTACGAGGCGAACCTCGTAAATCTCACCAATCTGCTTGCCTTGGCGTGCAACGAACTTGACGCGTACCTGCTGCTTGCCCTTGAGCACTTCGGCAGGAATGTCGTATGCCTCAACCTTGAACTCAGAGATGCGGTACTTGCCTGTGTTGTTCACAGACTTGACAAGTACGTCATCAATGAAGATGTCGAACTCGTGTGTCTTCCACTCACCTACGCCCCAATACTTGAGTTGGAGGCTCAGGTTGTCCTTGTCACCTGTCTGCATGAGGTAGCTGAAGTAGTGGCCGTCTCTTGCATCTCGGAAGAACACGTCGTTCGTATTGCCCACGTATGACTGGTCTGTCTCCATCTTATGGTCAGTCTCTGGCTGCTGCTCACCCGGTTGCACCTTATCTACCGTACGTGCTTCGAGAGCCTGACGCTCCTGTTCCTTCTTGGCAAGCTGGTCGATGTACTGTGCGTAGTTCTTCTCAGTGAGTGCAAGCCAGTACATCATGTAACGGCTGTCGTGTATCTCGAAGAATGGCTGGAGCTCGTTGACGATAGGATTCTCCATGCGTGTGGAGAGTGTGAAGTGCAAAGGCTTGCCAGCCACAGGAGTGAGCTGGTTAGCTATGTCGTCAATGTTGTTGTTGATAAGTATTGGTGCCTCGTTTATCGGCAACTTCTTTCCACTTGCATACTGTCCGAAGCGGCTGTCGTCTGCCACGAGGTGTGCAAGGTCTTCCGTACCTGTCTTCATGGCAAGGAGGATAGGACCGTGCATGATGGCAATGTACTGAGGCGTGTTAGGCAGGTACTTGATGCTGTTGTGCATTGGGAAGGTAACGTCAACAACATCGCCCGTCTTCCACTTACGGTCTATACATATATAAGAAGAAGGGCCTGTGATGATTGACACGTCCTTGCCGTTTACCTTAACCTTGAATGCGTTAGGCTTTACCCATCCTGGGTAGCGGAGCATGAGACGGAACTGTCCCTTACCCTTTGCAATGGTAATCTTGCTCGTCTCTCCGTATGGGAAGGCTGTCTCCTGACGGATAGTCATGTTTCTTTCCTTCCAGTTGAGTTCGGAAGCTGTGTAGAGATTGACAAAGAGGGCGTCATCACGATGTGTGTAGATGAATTGTCCGTACTTGCCGTGGTTCTCCATACCTGTACCTACGCAACACCACATCGCCTCGTTAGGGGCGGAATAGTTGCGGTAGTGGCGTGGACGTGCTGGAGTGAAATATACGTATCCACCATGTACAGGATGCTGTGTAGAGAGGATATGATTGAACGTTGCAAGCTCGTAGTAGTCGGCATAGCGTGCCTCTGGATTACGACGGTGAAGGTCTTCCGTAAGCTTGAGCATGTTGTTGGTGTTACATGACTCAGGACCGTCGATGTCGTTGATGAAGTCCGTGCATGCCTCCTTGCTTGGGAAGTGTTCGCGACGGCTGTTACCACCGAATGCGAGTGAACGCTCATTAGTCACGATGTCCCAGAAGTATTCGCCTGCAGAGTGGTATGTCTCGTCGCCAGTAAGTTCTGCTATGCGTTCAAATCCGATAACCTTTGGCACCTGAGTGTTTGCGTGCATATTGTCGAGGCAATCCTGATGCTGTGACATAGGAGTGAAGAGACGCTTGTGAGAGAAACGCTTTGCACAGTACAGGTAACGCTTGTCGTTAGTCATGGCGTAGGCATCGGCAAGTACCTCGTTCATTCCTCCGTGCTCATTGCCGAGCATCTGTTCCATCTGTTCGTCTGAGAGGTTGGCAGTAAGATTGACAGCCCAGTCGCAGAACTCAAGGAAGAGAGCCTTAGCCTTCTCGTTGCCACAATAGAGCCATGCGTCACGAAGACCGGCGTACATCTTGTGGAGGTTGTAGAAAGGTGCCCATGAACCGAAGTATGTTCCGAAGTTACCTTGCTTGAACGTACTCCACAACTTTGAACTATTAGGGAAGCCACCCATGTAGCCAACGCCCCAAGAAGGGTTGTTCTTCTTGTTTGCCTCGGCACATTCTGCTATCTCGTTTATCATGTATTCCATGCGCTTGCGACATTCCTCGTTTCCTGTGGCAGCATTTATTGCCATAGCCGTGAGGTAATGACCACCCACGTGACCGTCAAGGCCGTCCCAGTTAGGGTAGGTCTTTGCCTTTGGCGTCAAGCCAGCCTCCTTGCGATAAGGTGCAAGAAGTCGGTCGCAGTCATATTTCAACAATGTGTGAATGTTAAGTTCGCGAGCAGACTTTAGGGGACCATCAAGGAGCGTTACGTCACCAAGAGGAAATTCATCTGCATACAGTTTGTCCTGTGCGCTTGCGCCCTGGGCGAAAGTCAGGCATAGGAATAAGGAGTAGAAAACGTGTCTTTTTTTCATATTTTGTTTTTCTGTGTTTCGTTATTCGACAACAAAAGTACGAAGATTTAATTATAAAAAGTATTTTTTAACGAAAAAAAAGTGTTTTTAGGCGACACAAATGTTCACATTTACTAAAAAAATGTTTCCGTAGAACAAAAAAGCACTCTTTTTTTACATTTTTTTGTACAATACAATTGCACGGCATATTTTATTTTATAACTTTGCACCCGAAATAAATCTAAGTATTTATAAAATAAATCTTAGCATAATTTATACTTGTTAACAAACTTAACCGTCATATCTATGAGACAACTTAAGATTAACAACAGTATTACAAAGCGCGACAGCGAATCGGTAGAAATCTATTTACGCGACATTGGTCATCGCGAGATTATCACAGTAGATGAAGAGGTGGAATTGACACGTCGAATACACAAAGGTGACCAGAGGGCTCTTAACGAGCTTGTAGAAGCAAATCTACGATTTGTTGTGTCTGTTGCTAAACAATTCCAAAATCAGGGTCTTTCATTATCAGATTTAATTAGCGAGGGTAACATTGGACTTATCAAGGCAGCACAACGCTTTGATGAAACACGAGGATTCAAATTTATCAGTTTTGCTGTATGGTGGATTCGCCAGTCAATACTTGCTGCTATTGCAGAGAAGTCAAACATGATTCGCGTTCCGCTCAACCAGCAGGGAGTCAACAGCAAGGTGCGCAGGGCTACTTCACAGTTCAAGCAGCAGTTCATGCGTGACCCATCTCCAGAGGAGTTGGCAGAGATAGCCGACCTACCAATTGAAAAGGTTATTGAAAGTTTTGGCACACACGGCAAGACCGTAAGCTACGACTGCCCAGTGGCAGACGACGAGAGCACGCCAATGATAGACCTCTTCACCAGCGACTCAATGCAGAGTGCCGACCGTGGACTTGACAGCGAGTCATTGTCAAAGGAGATAGACTTCGTACTTCAGGACCTTAATCCACGTGACCGTGAGATTATTCGTCTTTGTTTCGGTATTGGTTCTAACGAGATGACGCTTGACGAGATTGGTTCTCGCTTCAATCTCTCTCGTGAACGTGTACGCCAGTTGCGTGAGGTGACCCTTACACGTCTCCGTCGCAACGACCGCACAATGCAACTCAGAAAATATTTGTCATAAGTTGAATGTAAAAAGCAGCACCTCGTTATCGATATGCTGCTTTTTCTCTATTCCCCCCGAATTTTCAACTACCTTTGTAACACCGAGATAACAAATCTTTCAAGAACATCAGTTTTGCATAATCACTATTATGTACCGACTAAAACAGGGATGATGAGTATTTGAAATAACAGACACATAAATCGGAATTTATGGAAATCAATAATAGACCCAACCCCAATGAGGCTTTTCCGAATCCGAAGATTCCAAGCCTCTGCTTCATCAAGAACGTGGTGAAGAACCAGCGTATCATCATCGGCGACTATACCTACTACGATGATGTGGATGGTGCTGACCAGTTCGAGAAGCATGTCACTCATTTCTACGACTTCATAGGTGACCGGCTGATTATTGGCAAATTCTG